>JBARYO010000631.1:0-5619 GCA_049647905.1 Elainellaceae cyanobacterium
CACCATGGGGGCCATGTACTCCCGCGCCAGATAGGCCGGGGCTGCATCTCCCGACTCCAAATTAAAGCCCACAACGGTTAGCTCTGAGGAATTTGCCGACGTCGGAAGCGCCCGTAGATTTGTGCCAACAGGATGGCTGCATCCGCTCATCAAGACGGCAGATAATGCTGCCGCTGCAGCCAGTGGTCCAGCCATACTAGGAACTAGGCGCGATTGGAAGAAAGTCATGGTGGATCGAGTAAAGTGGCTCGGCAAAAGGCTTTGACTGACTGGCGACGTGTCAAACCCAGTCGGATTGATTTTGTTCTCTCAGCGATCGCTCATGGTGCAGTTGGGCCAATATTATTTCTGGAATAGGGCCTGCTCAGATTCATTCTCTAGTCTGAGTACAGTGAGAGCAACTAGTGAGAGCAACTAAGGTACAACTCTGAGCTAACCTCACGTTTTCTGCGACTTACCAACGAATCTGCGGACATTTATATTATGACCACTGCCCTCAATTTCAAACGCAAGTCAACAGCAAGTGATACGGTAGCTCACGCTGTCCAGACCGGTCTAAAGCAGTTTTCTCGCGAGGGCCGTGATGGTGTAGCTGTTGATGTGGCACTGCCACAGACGCCGGAAGGGGAACTGATTCCCAAAGGCAGGCCGTCGACTATCGTGGTACAGCAGGTAGCCATGACCTATCGCTCAGGGGGGCAGGCCACTCAAGTACTTCACAACATTGACCTCACGGTAACCGAGGGCGACATTCACTTGCTGATGGGGCCTTCTGGATCTGGGAAAACGACGCTACTGTCAATCATGGGTGGAATTCTACAACCGACATCAGGCCGAGTTCATCTACAGGACACCGACATTACTCGTCTCAACCGAAAGGATCTGGCCACCTTTCGTCGCCAGAATATTGGCTTTATTTTCCAGGGGTTCAATTTGTTTGGTGCCATGACCGCCGCTGAAAACATTGAGATTATCCTTAAAATGAAGGGATGGAAGCGCCGAGCAGCAAAGCTTGAGGCCCAGACACTGCTGGAAGAGGTCGGGTTGGGGGACAAACAGAATAACCTGCCCCGCGATTTGTCTGGTGGTCAAAAGCAGCGGGTGGCGATCGCCAGAGCCCTGGCGGGCGATCCGCCGCTAATCATGGCGGACGAGCCCACCTCTGCCTTGGACTCCCACAGCGGTCAGGCTGTCATTGAGCTGCTGCGAAAGCTAGCAAAAGAGCGGGGCCGCACGGTGCTAATGGTGACCCACGACCCTAGACTACAGTCAGTAGCAGACCAAGTCGTGTATCTTGAAGACGGTCGGTTGATGCCCTCAACCGCGTCGTTTCAACCCCAAATATTAGATGTTGCCTAATGCCGCTGGTTTGCGGGCTTTATCCGCTGTTCTGCTGACTATCCTCATTGCCTCCCCCGGCATTGCTGAAACCCCTAGCGATCGCCAGCAGCTCGAAGACACTGGCCTGTGCAGCGGCTGTGATTTGATTGCAGCCGACTTTACAGGCCAAGACTTGCGCCAGATCGACTTGACGAATGCCGATGTGCGCTCTAGCCAGTTTGCCGAGGCAAACCTCAACGGGGCGATTCTGCGGGCAACAGATTTAAGCTGGTCGTCTCTAGAAGAGGCATCGCTGCGCCGCAGTGACTTACGTCAGGCGCGGCTCTATCGGGTCAATCTAAGCGAGGCCAGCCTTGACCAAGCGCAGCTGCGAGACGCGAACTTGGGGGAGGCCAACCTGTCTCGTGCCAGTCTGGTCCGGGCAGATTTGAGGAACGCCTTTATGGCCGGGACGATTCTCACCAATGCCGATTTGACCCAGGCTAGACTCACTGACGCCCTCATTCAGACCTCTCAGCTTCGCAGCGCAACGCTCTGTGGCACCATCATGCCCAATGGACGCGTCAGCGATCGCGATTGCCCGTAGGCGATTGCTAGCGGGGGGTTACGACGACCCGCGATAGATACGCTCTGACTGCTGGGGCGAAAGCCACTGGGCCCCTGGAAAGTGAATTGATGGCATTTCCTCAGCGTCCGGCCTGTAGGTGCTAAGGCTAGCTTGAGGCGGTAGGTAGGAGTGGCTGACGGGGTCGTAGGAATGGACCTCACCGGTCTCAATGTTGTAAACCCAGCCGTGGAGCGAGAGCCGGTTCTGGTGCAGTCGGGAGCGAACCACTGGGTAGGTGCGCAAGTTTTCCAGCTGGGTGAGCACATTCTCGGCGATCGCAATCTCAATAATTTCTTCTGAGGGGCGATCAGCGTAGTTTTCCCGAATCAAGCGACGGGTGGTTTCAGCATGTTTGAGCCAGTCATAGACGAGGGGCATATCCTCCTCTAATTTCTCCATCTTCAAAAGCCCCTTCATAGCCCCACAGTTGGAGTGGCCACATACCACCACATGTTCAATATTTAGGGCGTGGATGGCATACTCTACCGATGCGCCTTCACCCCCGTTTGTGGCTCCAAACGGCGGAATGATGTTGCCCGCATTGCGGATGACAAAAAGATCGCCAACCTGGGACTGGGTAATCAAGTTGGGGTCGACGCGGGAATCGGAGCAGGCCACAAACAAGACCCGCGGGGTTTGGCCATGGGCTAATTGCTCGAAGATATCGGAATGTTCGCTGTAATAGCTCGACTGAAACTGGCGCAGGCCTTTAATTAGCTTTTTCATGGACCAGGAGCGGCAAGAATGGGTTAAGGCATCGCTGAGCTGCAGGGCCATTGCAACGCCATGTCCTTACGATATCAGGCGATGGACCGGGGATTACGCCGCCGCGTCATCCACTCGGTAGTAGAAGCTGAGGGTTGCCCATCGATCGACGTGCAGCGCATAAACATCACTACCGACGTCTAGCCCTCTAGGCCGCTGGGCAATGCTGGCTTGGTGCAGATCTTCTAAAATAGCCTTTGCGATCGCGAGGGGATCGGATAGCAGGCTGATTTTGCGGGTGCTCCCCGACGGGCGCATGGCTTTATCCATCGCCGCTGCTGTTCTAGGTAGCGGGTCGTGGCTAAAGACAATGTGGGTTTCGGCTAGCCCTGGTGGGGAATCAATGCGCCATTCTGTAGACCCAGTGGGGGGCGGCATGGTGATTGTATCGCCGGGCTGGATTAAGCTCGGGTCGCCTTCAGCTGTAGCACCACCGCGTTGAGCTACGGAGGGGTAAAGGGCGATGGCATTGCCGTCGCTGTCGATGCCGAGCAACACACAGTATACCGGGCGATCGCCGAAGTTCTGCAGACGGTACTGAATTTTGCTGCCGGTGGCAACAGTAGGCACAGCCCCTTGGCTCGTCAATAACGATACCAGACGGCTCTCAGGCGGCTCCCAAGGCGATCGCCGCGCGGTGTGCTGCATGACAATGCGCTCATCCGGAGCTACCACTTCTAAGGTTGCACGCACCCCCAATCGAGATGACGCTTGGCTCTCCGTCAGCCGCAGCAGCTTTGCCGCCAGCAGAGAACGGAGCTGGGGTGTGACCCGATTGACGGCTGTTTTGACCGCTTCCTCCGTATTTAACATTGTGCTGGGAATCGCCGTTCGCCCAAGGGAGAAAAGACCATAGACGCGATCTGCACCTAAATCTCCATCTTGCAAGGAGACGCCACCGCTATCAGCGTCAAGGGAAAGAGCCGTCGTTCGGATGGAGGGCGTCGTCTTTCCAAAGAGATAATCAGCCGGTTGTTCGCCAACCACAACAGAAGTAGTGCGAGGAATTGCCGCCAATGCGCTAGTGGCATCGACCCGTTCAATGCGCTCAAGGCTGGAGTCGAGTGCGATGGTGAGCGGTATGTTCTTAGGCAGAATGCGTAGCCGCTCTTGGACGAGCTGACCAGCCTGGATTGCGATCGCCTGCATCGGCACCGCATCAGACGGTATCTTGCCCCGGTAGGGTTTTACTGTCGCGACTAAGCCATCTTTCGATTTGACCTGGATCCAGCCCAAATCCGTGACATTAGCCCCAGCATCGGGCTCATTAGACTGAGATGCTTCGACTACAGCCATCAGAGAATTTGCACTGTAGTGGGCTAACACGAGTGCCGGTAGCCCTCCCAACCAAAGGGAGCCTTGTCCCGTCTCAGCGTCGACAGACGAGATGACACCGTCGGCGCTAGGGCGTACGGGTTTGATAGGATACGACGCGATGGAGGGCGTGGAGGTTAAAACTTTGATGTTAGAAATTAGCGTTGGCTGCTGCAGACGCCCAACCACCTGTTCGACCCGCCCCGCAGCCTGGCTGAGATCGATAAAAATAGAGGTTGTGGACGTCGTCGACCACAGCTGCTGCGTTAGGGCATAGGTGAAGAGACCGGCGCTAAATCCGTTCCACGATCCTTCCGCCGCAATTCGATTGGTATCGGTAGCCGCCAGCACAAGGCCAGGAGCCTGGCTGAGGAGCTGCTTATCGGGGGTTGCGCCGATGCCAATTTGAGTCGCCAACTGCTGCTGAATCGCTTGTTCTGCTTGGCTAATTGCCCCACTAGGAACGCTGGGGCGGGACCGAATGCGGACACCGCCAAGGATGGTCGTACCTGGTTCGGCATAGCTTAGGTCAAGAACGGTCGTCACCTGACGGGTCCGCAGCGATCGCAGCAGCAGCACCAGGGTACTTTCCATTACATCGTTTAGCCTTGGATCCTCCTGCGTTGGCAGCGTTCCATCAATCGGCACCAGGCTATTTCTGATGGTTGTTTTCTGTCTGGCATTCTGTCTGGCATTGGGGGTTGTGCCACCGCCCCCGTCCGTTGAAACCAGCCGCACCAGACTACCCAATCCGCTGAAGTGGAAGACCACAACATCTCCAGGGCGCGCCTGATCGACCAAGTGCGACATAAATGCAGACTCAATACCGTCGCGTGTTGCCTGCTGATCGGTTAGGGCTAACACATCGCTGGCTTGAAAGCCAAACCGGTGCACAAGCAGCTCACGCTGTAGCTCAACATCCGTTACCGCGCCCTGGAGCGCTGAGCCATGGAAGGCAGAGCAGTCGCAAACGTCTTCTGGATATTGGTTGATCCCCACGAGAAGGGCGAGTTTTCGGGGAGACGGGGCTGCCAAGGCGGTTTGATAGCGACGGGCGAGCAGGGACAGGGCAGACTGACTTGCCCCAAGTGATGCCAGCCCTAGAACTGTCCGCTGCAAAAATGCTCGTCGCGTTGGTGTCACGGTATGCGTTAGACCTCTGTCATCGGTTATTGCTGCATAGCCCGTATAAGCTCAGCTGCCACTTCAGGACGAGAGAACTGAGCTGGGGGCATCTCGCCACGGCGCAGCATCTCGCGAACCTTGGTTCCAGACAGGTGAATACGCTCTTCTTTGGTGCTCGGGCTTGTTTTGCTCGTTGCCATCGTTTCTGTCCGAGTGCAGTAGAAAGCGTGCTCAAACTTCATTGGGGTGATACCAAGGGCATCACTATCAAGCTCATCAAAAATGTGCTGGGCGTCATAGGTTCCATAGTAATCGCCGACACCGGCATGGTCCCTGCCCACAATGAAGTGAGTGCAGCCATAATTTTTCCGCACCAGCGCATGAAAAATAGCCTCTCGAGGACCAGCATACCGCATGGCTGCTGGATTTATCGCGAGAATTACCCGATCTTGCGGGAAGTACTTATC
>JBARYO010000632.1:0-2046 GCA_049647905.1 Elainellaceae cyanobacterium
CGGGTTGACTGCGGCGGATATACGTAACGGTGTCTGTATTGGAGTAAGTGGAGCGATGGATTTCATCGAGGACATACTGGGAAAGTTGAAGGATTGGGCTCAGCAACTGCTGGACGCCTTAACCGGATCGAGTTCCCATCCAGAGCCAGAGCCTATTCCTGTACCTGTCAATGGACGCCGCTATCGGTAATTCGCGTTGAAATAATCTGTGATTTTCTTTGGGGACATACCCATGCGCTCTGTTCTCGTCTTGCATGGCCCCAACCTAAACCTGTTGGGTAAGCGCGAGCCTGATATTTATGGAACGCTTACGCTAGAAGCAATTAACAACGCGCTTACTGAAGATGCTGAAGCGGCTGGCATCAATCTCTTCATTAATCAATCCAACCGAGAAGGCGTTCTGATAGACCATATACAGGATGCTCTGGGTCAGCGTGACGGTATTCTGATAAATCCTGGTGCCTATACCCACACAAGCATCGGTATCCGTGATGCAGTCTCCGCCGTCAGTATTCCAACTGTAGAGGTGCATATCAGCAACATTTATCAGCGGGAGCCATTTCGCCACCACTCTCATATTGCACCAGTGGCGATTGGGCAGATTAGTGGATTTGGATTGCAGAGCTACCGTCTTGGTCTACAAGCGCTGATTAGTCACTTTGATGGGCTAGAGAAATAAGCGTTTTCCTCACGTCTCAAAATGAGTTCACTTGAGGGACTATGCTAGCGCCAAAACCTTAGGACGAACCCTTTCATCATCACACCTGGGTCAGAATAATCTTTCAGATTGGTCCAAGAGTGACGGTATCCTAGCTGCTCCATGGCTCTGGCAAACGCTCGATGAGACCCTCTGCCTGGATCAATGATTATTACCTCTGCTTGGGGAGACGCGTGATAGTCAATAAATGCGGAGGCCAGAGTTACATGCTGACGCTCATAGAGAATATCACTACCGATAATCAAGTCAAACAAGCCTAAGGACGTATCCTGGATGTTCCAGTTGCCGGTCTTAAAGTCGATTGGGGCAAGACAGTTGAGGGTTGCATTTTCTAGCAGAAATGCTGCTGCTAGAGGGTGGTAATCACTAGCCGTGATGTTGCCGCCGAGCTGTTTGGTAACCAAACTCGGGAGTCCAAGGCCGCAGCCAATTTCCAGAATGCGTCGTCCGGGGATAGGCTCACCAAGCATAACTTGAGCCAAAATCTTGCTCATAGGCCAGACTTGGCCGAACAGTGGCCACATGGCCGACGAAATACCTAAGCTTAGGGCCGTGCCCTCCGTATCTGAAAACTGTTGGAGATCCAGCAGGCTGCGAATTTTGTAGGTTATGTCACCAATGGAAATCGTCTCATGTTTGACTTGATAGTTTTCGATTAGAGGTGCCTTGTTGGTAATGAGGAGAGTAATTGTGACAGTAGGTAGAGATGCCAAACACATACTCAGGGAAAAACGCCTCATCCCAACCTAAGTGAAGGTTACCTGCTCGTGATCTGAATCTGTATACGCTAACACATCCACCCTAGCGCTTCTGAGCGAGCTGTATTACAGCTTCTTTCGAGATTAGCTAATAGCTTTGTTGCGCGCCGGAAGGAACAGCTGGAGAGCTTGCGACAGCGTTTTGCGGGCATTAGGGACTGTTGCTGCACCTCGGGCTGGCCAGCCCTGCTCTTCAGGTACCCAGAAGTTTAGAGCATACCAGGTGTCTGCATCGTAGGAGCCACTGGCGACCAACCCGTAGCAGCGCTGAAATTTCGCTACGGCTCGGGCCGTTTTATCTTCGTAGTGACCATCAACGGCGTCAAGGTAATATCCCAAGGTTTGCAGCGCCTCTTGGAGATGAGAGACAGTGCTGCCGGTATCACCGATGTGTATGCTGATGGGCTCTAGGGCGCTGATTGACGTTTGGTACCGAGTAGTCATAGGGCGATCGCTCCGGCTGGAGTAGTAACGTAGATCATGTGAGGGAGGCGTCAAAGCCCTTTAGCCTTGTGAAGGGTAGGCGTAAAAGCTGACTTTGACGGAATTGTCCCTACATCTCTATTTTTC
>JBARYO010000633.1:0-4047 GCA_049647905.1 Elainellaceae cyanobacterium
TCGGATAAGGCTGATATGGATGTGGAGGCCTTTTACGAGGGGTATTTGGCCACTATCCTGGTGGATGCTGACCAGGTTGCGCCGGTTGGCTCAGTCATTGGCCTCATCGCTGAGACGGAAGCCGAAATTGAGCAGGCCAAGCAGCAGGCCAGCAGCGTATCGTCTACCACAGCCGCTGCGGCCCCCGAACTAGAGCCGACCCATCAGCCCGTCAGCACAGTAACGGCAGCGGCGACACAGGCCAGCGCATCTACCCCCCCAGCACCAGCACAAGCAGAAACCGCAGCGAAAAATGGCCGCGTGGTGGCTTCTCCCCGTGCGAAGAAGCTGGCGAAAGAATTTAAGGTTGATCTAAAAACATTACAGGGCAGCGGTCCCCACGGACGCATTGTGGCTGCAGATGTGGAAACTGCTGCTGGCGCGAGTCCTTCGGCGAAGCCCGCCCAGGTGACGCTGTCTGCGTCCGAGACAGCAGCTCCCGCCCCTAGCAGCACATCTGCCACTCCCGCCCCAGCCCCTGCCGCTGCCCCTGCGGTACTACCGGGTCAAGTCGCCGCGTTCAATACGCTGCAGCAGGCGGTGAACCGTAATATGGTCGCGAGTCTTCAGGTTCCCGTGTTCCGGGTCGGCTACACCATCACCACTGATGCCCTGGATGCTCTCTACAAGCAAATCAAGCCCAAGGGCGTCACGATGACGGCGCTGTTGGCGAAGGCGATCGCCGTCACCCTGAAAAATCACCCAGTGCTCAATGCGAGCTACAGCGATGGCGGCACCCAGTACCGTCCCGATATCAATGTTTCTGTGGCGGTGGCCATGGACGATGGCGGGCTGATTACCCCAGTGCTGCAGCGGGCAGACCAAATGGATATCTACAGCCTGTCACGCACCTGGAAGGACTTGGTGGCGCGATCGCGATCGAAGCAGCTGCAGCCGGAAGAGTACAGCAGTGGCAGCTTCACCATCTCTAACTTGGGTATGTTCGGCGTGGATCGCTTTGATGCCATTCTGCCGCCGGGTCAGGGCTCGATTCTAGCCATTGGCGCATCTCGTCCACAGCTGGTGGCAGTGGACAACGGCCTGATGGGCGTGCGGCGGCAGATGCAGGTCAACATGACCTGTGACCACCGCATTATCTACGGCGCTAACGCAGCGGCCTTTCTGCAGGATCTGGCGAAGCTGATTGAGCATGATGCGCAGTCGCTGACGCTATAGGGCAGACACATCGTTAATATTGATGGCAAGGACATGGCGACGCCATGTCCTTTTTTAGATGGGTTAAGCAGATGATTGATCGATTCACAATTTGACATCCTCTCCGTCCTAAAGGACAGAGATTCTTCGCCACGCCACCCGTAGGTGGTCGCCGAATGGGGGTCAAAAGCAGAGCTGCATTCCTGAGACGTTGAATCCAGAATGCGCTGAATACATCCGCATGGTGAACTGATCGAACTTCTTAGCCCCACTCATCGTCTTCAAAGTAGCGTCAGATGGCTCACTCAAATGCGATAAAAGTAGGATAAGAGAACTTTTGCGACTTCTCAAACCCCTTCTAAGCAATGGAATCTTATCGGAGCTTCCACTTAAAAAATTGAGCCAATTCTCAATTGGAGCAATACTCTTTTCGATATGTAAGATTGACGGGTTTAATAGTATTTAAGCCAGTCTTGCCGATGGTGATGTGATTGCGATCATGCACAATCACATCAATATCCTCGTACTGATGATATGTTTCAATATGCTTTGAGAATTTATTTTGACTCGGTAGCGATCGCGCCACTTTCAAGGGTTGCCATAAGATACAAAACGTTACGGATTACTGTTTGCCTCCTGTAGACCTAGAAAATCTCTAGAATTGAGTTACGCTGGACTTGAACTGATTAGCTCGGTTACAATGAAGCGCTTGTCTATACGCTAGGCTCGCGACAATGCTGTCTGTACAGGGTGAGTGTAGTGATAGCCTACACAGCACATCTCCTAAATGCCACTTACACATGTTGACACCGTAAATTAGCAATGCCCTCGGAAGCGCACCAAAATCACCTCCTCATCATCGAAGACAACAAGGGCCGCCGAGAGTTTATCCTCGACAGCCCGGTCTATTCCATTGGTCGGGACCCAAAATGCGACATTCGCCTGGTTTCCCAATTTGTATCGCGCCGCCACGCGACCCTAGTGCAGCTTCCCCACGAAGACGGAGGCCATTACTATCGCATTGTGGACGGCAATCTCAAAGGGAAGACCAGCGCCAACGGCCTACTGATCAACGGGCGCAAGCTTCAGGCCCATGATTTGGAGGATGCCGACAAAATTATTTTTGGTCCCCAGGTTTACGCCATCTACTACATGCTCAAGCGGGATGCCATTGTGACCATCCCTCCTGTAGACAACGAATTTGAAGATATCACCTTGATCAGTCCCAACATGGTTGGCGACCCAGAAGATGATGAGGGAGAAGCCAGCGATGGCGACGACTAACCGACCCAGGCTATTTAGCGCCTCGGCAGTTACTCTATTCCTCAGTGTTGCAGGCACAGCCTGTCTACCCTCACGCGCGCCAACGCCCGATACAGTTCCAAATGCCGATTCTGAGGAGCTATCTGAGACGGAGGCGACGTCCTCTGAGGAAAGTACCTCTAGCAGCGGCGCAGTCAATACCGACCTACCGCCAGAAGATCCGCAGATCGATTCAGCGCCGAAGCCGAGCACAGCGGAATCCTACACCACAACACCCCCCATCGGAAGTTTCTCCACCGACGAGCTATTTGCAGCTGGTGGCGGCGGCTGTGGCATGTCGCTTTGGCGGGCAGACGCCAATCCTCTTGAGGATGGCTATATCTTTTTTAACGGTCTCGATGCTGCGGCAATAATGCAACTAGACGGCGAGATGGTGACCTTGTCTCGCGATAAGGTCACGGGAGAGGAATTTTATGGTCAGTACCTCTCCCAAACTTTCGTGGCACCTGACGATGCGCTTAGCGCGACGGTCAACGTGGTTCTGGGAGAGCCGGGCGAAATAGAATCGGTTGCTATTCCCGCCGGCACTCTCTTACTGCAGTCTGGCGGTGATGTTACGGAGATTTCCGTTGTCGGGGATGCCGGGTGCTAGCTCAACGCTATAGCCCAGCCCTTCGCCCAGTCCAAGTTTCGCCGCACATCTTCTATGGACATGGCTTCAGAATACAGCCGCAGGACGGGCTCCGTTCCGCTAAAGCGAATGAGCAGCCAGCTGCCATCCGCTAGCTGAAATTTGTAGCCATCAATGGTGAGGCAGTCGGTCACCGCCTGCTCCGCCACTTCCGTAGGGCGATTGGTTTCTAGCTCCTCGACAAGGCGCGATCGCACTTCCATGCTGGCTAGCGGCAAATCAATCCGGTCATACTCGGAGCGGAAGCCGGTCTTCTCTTGCAGCTGACCGTACAGTTCGCTCAAGTCCTGCCCCGACTGGACCACGGCCTCTAGGACATACATGGCCGAGAGCAGCGCGTCCCGCTCAGGGATGTGGTGGCCGTAGCCAATGCCGCCGGACTCTTCCCCCCCCAGCAAAACCTCAGCATCGTTCATGCGGTCGGCGATGTACTTATAGCCGATGGCGGTCTCGTGAACGGACAAATTATAGAGCGCCGCCACTTTAGGAAATAAGTTGGAGCCGCTGATAGTTTTTACCAGTTCACCTTTGTAGCCCCGTCGCGTGGCCAGGTGCTCTAGCAGAATTGGAATTAGGATCTGAGAGCTGAGGAACGTGCCGCTGCCGTCTACTGCCGCGATGCGATCGCTGTCGCCGTCGAAAACGAGGCCCACCGTTAAGCCAGCTTGCTTATGGTTTTTGACGCGATCAAGTAAATCTGGCAGGTAGCGGGGTAGGGGCTCCGGAGCACCGCCGCCAAACATGGGGTCGCGATCGCTGTTTAATTCATTGATGGTGATGCCCAGAATACGCTCAATGCCACTGGCCGCTGCTCCATGCATGACATCGGCAAATACGGTCAGCTTGCCGCTAGCGATCGCCTCGCCAATGGCGTCGATGTTGACCCGCTGCTGGATAAT
>JBARYO010000634.1:0-2175 GCA_049647905.1 Elainellaceae cyanobacterium
CTAGGGACACAAATAAGCTAGTATGATGCATCGTTGAAATACGATGCTTTTGCCCTAATGTCTGGTGCTGTCGAGCTGTAGTCTACATGAACTTGCAAGATAAAATTAGTCAGCAGCGGATTGATCACATCGTTCGTAGCTATAATCTCGACGGAGATGAGAAGGCCAACTTTTCCGCTTACCTCAGTGAGTTGACGCAAGCCTATCCCCTCCCCTTAATTGAGCTCTCCTTAGTAGAAACGATGGTTGAGAATTGGCTGACCGTGCCGTTTCAACGAGGTGTGGATTTTCTCGTCCAAGCCCACGCTCGCCTACAGAACTGGGAAAGTCAGCCTATTGTCAGCACGCTGACATCAGAACAGTTCAGCAGCATTACTGGCCTTGACCCGTTTCCTGTGTTTGGAGCTAAGCAAATCTCTTGTAGTGTTCAGCCATCCTGAACTGGGCTAGGTTGAGGCGTGGGATTTGGTTCAGCCTGGCCAGCTGCGGGGGGAATGAGGGGCTTCCGGATAGATGGTGCTAGCGCTAGAAGAGCAGATATAAGCCGACTTGAATGTCCCGTTATGCAGATCCGGTTCTGCCGCTGCTCTATCAACCGTGAAAAACCGTCAGACGAACCATTGGCTAGATGTTGCTGAATATGCCTCCCTTGCAGGTGTGGGTGTAGGTGCAGTCATGTCAGCGATCGCCCAGCAATTCCTCTATGCAACTGCACCGCTATCTGTTGCCGTTCTAGTTGGAATCAGCAATCGCCGACGGATGCAGGAGCATCAAGCACGGTCCACAAAGCATTATCTCAGCGATCTCAGTCAGCTAGGGGCAGGAATCGCTAAGCTAACCCACCACCTAGAGACATTGCCCTCTCCCGAAACGATCGACATGCTGGGGCAATCGGTTCAGCAGCAG
Organism: Elainellaceae cyanobacterium; assembly: GCA_049647905.1. Taxonomy (GTDB): domain Bacteria; phylum Cyanobacteriota; class Cyanobacteriia; order CAKZMO01; family CAKZMO01; genus JBCCAG01. The sequence continues at coordinate 907 of JBARYO010000634.1, forward strand.
CAACAGGCTCTCGATGAAACCGTCGCCTACATCAATACCACCTATACTGCCCTGGGCAACCGGCTGACTGCGTTTGTCGATCGTGACTCAGTTCATCAAGACATCGATGATCTTAGAGCAGCCCATGGCAGCATCCATACCTTGCTTGGCAATCTCCAGGCGAGCCTGACTGAGATGACTACCCGCGAGCAGGTTGAGGTAACCGATCGTGCGATCGCTCAACTGCAGCATAAAATGCGCTACCTGGACCACCAGCTCACACAATTTGCTAACCAAACAACGCCAACGCTTGACGCGCTGCAGCAGCAAGTGGAGCACATCCACCACCTGCCCCCCCCCGCTCCTAAAGAGCCCGATTTCAATGGGCAAAGGCTAGACGAAATTGTCAACCTGATGGCTGATTTGGTGCCTCGTCGGGATTGGAATCGGGTCACTGCTCAACTGCAATCACTACAGCGGCAATATCAGTTTCAAGTCGAGCGAGATCAGCAGCTTGACCAGAAGATTAGCGTCCTGCAAGAGCAAATTCCCGGTGGAGACGATGATTCTCTAGCAGACCTCCATCATCGCTGGCAAAGTATTCTAGAAACAGTTCAAGACAAGATTCAGGCGCTGCCTAATTCAGCAGCGTTGGAGACTGTCCTGCAAGAAATGCTGCACAGGCGACTCCAGACGTTTCCCGAGCAGTCATTACCCCACCAACTTTTAGTCGATCTGCCCGTCAAAGAAATCGATAATAGGTCGGTAGTCCCTGAGGCTTCTGACATCGCGACATCGTTTGATTCCACCACGTCGATAAATCAATCCCCCCAGCCCGCTCTAAAGCACAACAGCAGCCGTCTTGCCCTAGATACTGCACTGCAGCAGGCAAAGGCGCAGGTCATTCTGACGTGGCCTTGGTCATCGTCCTACGCGCTAGGTCCTGAACTGGTTCAGCAGATAGATACGTTTTTGACGTCGGGGAAAGTGCTCAAGCTAGGCTGGTGTAGCCACTACAGCCGTCAGGCGTTTCATCTTCTGCGCACTATCCGACAGGCTTGGGCGAGCGATACTGAATATGTTTCACGCCGCGCTGCGCTCCAGTATTTTTTACAGCTTAAACAGCGCTATCCAGAGCAGTTTCACCTTAAGCTTTTGGAGTCAGGCGAAAACTTTCTAGTGGTCGATCGAACCCAAGCAGTCATTGGCATAGATCATCTCTTAGTCCCCTCTGCCGACATTCAACCCTTAGGACTTAAAGTCCGAACCACAAGCCAGGCTGTAATCGAC
>JBARYO010000635.1:0-10011 GCA_049647905.1 Elainellaceae cyanobacterium
ACGTTGGCCTCGATCATCAAGTTGGCGTAAATGAACTCGCCCCGGTAGGTGTTGTTAGCCTGAATGCCCCCTACCCGCGCCGCCGCCAAAAACACGTATTCTGGCTTTTCGGCCTCAAAAAACATCTCCACCTCGCTCTGCCGCGTCAGGTCTAGCTCTCGGCTAGAGCGCGTTACTAGGTTGTGGTACCCCTGAGCGTTGAGCGCACGAATGATAGCGCTTCCAACAAGGCCATTGTGACCAGCAACGTAAATTTTTGCAGTGGGTTCCATACTTACCTAAACCGATAGTTAAAACTCTACAGAAGCAATAACAAAATTATCTGCGGCGACCTGGGGTTCGTCCCACATCTTGCTTAATCTTATTTGAAAGTTCAAACTCCTGCCTGGTGCCACAGATGACTTGAGACGTTGATTCCCCACTACGATGGGGCAGCATTCGTTTATCCTAAGTATCGATGCTGTTGTCCTTATCCTTGGCCTATCCTTAACGCCCATCCCTCATGAAATATGTCAGCACCCGTGGTCACGCCTCAGACCTTACCTTTACCGAGGCGTTGCTTACTGGGCTTGCCCCCGACGGGGGGCTATATCTGCCCAATGTTCTGCCTCAGGTGAGTCCTGAAACGTTAACCCAGTGGCAACACTCCGGCTATGAACAATTAGCCACCGATATTTTTCAGCAGTTTGCTGCCGGTAGTGCCCTCGACAGCCCAGAGCTATCCAACCTGATTCACGCAGGATTAGACAACTTTCGTCACGGGGCGATCGCCCCTTTGGTACAGCTTGATGACGGCGAGAACTGGCTGCTGGAGCTGTTCTACGGGCCAACTCTTGCCTTTAAAGACTACGCGCTGCAGATTTTGGGGCAGCTGATCGGGCATTTGCTCGGGCAGACGGGGGAGCACATCACGGTTCTTGGGGCGACTAGTGGTGACACGGGCGCAGCGGCGATCGCTGGCATGGCGGGGGTGCCCAATGCGCAAATCTTCATTTTGCATCCCAAGGGCAGTGTCTCAGAAGTGCAGCGCCGCCAGATGACCACCTGCATTGCTGACAACATTCACAATATTGCCATTGAAGGCAGCTTCGACGACTGTCAGGATCTGGTTAAGCAGGGCTTTCGGGATGAGACGCTACGCCAGAGCGTTGGTCTGACGGCCATCAATTCCATCAATATTGCCCGCATCGTGGCGCAGATGGTGTACTACGTGCAGGCCAGCTTGCGCCTGGGGGGGAGCGATCGCCGCCCCATTCATTTTTGTGTGCCAACGGGCAACTTTGGCAACATTTTCTCGGCCTATCTGGCGAAGCAATTGGGGGCTCCCATCGGTCAGCTCGTCATTGCTAGCAACCGCAACGACATTCTGCCGCGCTCGTACCGGGAAGGGACCATGGTCTTGAACCGCACGGTGTCTACCCTCTCCATGAGCATGGATATCCAGATTCCCAGCAACTTTGAGCGACTGCTGTATCTGCTAGTGGACCGAGACGCCGAGACCCTCTGCAAACTGCTGCAGGATTTTCGCGCTGAAGGAGAATGTCACCTACCGGCGCAAACCGTGGCCCGTTGGCACCGCGACTTTCTGGCCTACAGCGTCGATGATGAGCTGACGAAAACCACGATTGCCGATGTCTATCAACGCAACAAGCATCTGATCGACCCCCATACCGCTGTTGGGGTGGCAGCGGCACGGCAGGCGAGGGCAGAGGGGCTGACGGGGCCATTGGTGAGCTTGGCCTGTGCCCATCCGGCAAAGTTTCCCACGGCGGTACGGTCAGCTACGGCGGTGAGCCCGGAGCTACCTGACTTTATGGCCGACCTGTTTGAGCGGGAGGAGCGGCTAGAGGTATTGCCCAATTCGTTTGAGGCTCTAAAGCAGCGGATTCAGTCTGTCTCTGGGTAACCTAAGGGGCATGGTGAAGTATCTCAGCCGGACAACTCAGCCGCAGCGCGCGGGTCAGAATATTCGTCAGCTTGCGTTGAAACGACGCGTGATTGCGATCGCCTCTGTTGCTTCGGCAGGGCTATCTGTCGCGCTGCCGTTAGTTCTGTATAATGCCGTGAACGAGATGTTTGTCGACCTACAGCAGCTAGTTGAGGGAGAACCAACATCAATTCGACCACCGCTAATGCTAATTGTTCTTTACGCTCTCATCATCATTAGTGGTATTGTCAACGGAGTCCACTACTGGCGATTGGCAAATCGTGCGGATCAGGGTGCCCGAGCTGAAGAATCAGTTGCCCAAAGCCTGGTGCTGCTTGAGAGAGGTGGTTGGCAAATTGACTATGGCGTCTGGCTTGGTCGGGGATTGGGGGATGCAGATATTGTTTGCACCTCCCCACAAGGCAAAACCTACGTGGTTGATGTCAAATCTCATCAAGGTCATATCACGACTGATGGACAGCAGCTATACCGCTCTTACGGTTCAGATAAATACCCGTTTGAGAAGCCCTTCCTGAAGCTCGTTATGAGGCAGGCTCTACAGATCAAGGCTCAGCGAAAGCTGACGTTCGTGACACCAATCATCGCTTTCTCACATGCAGGTGTATCCATTCCTGCTGGCAAAACTCGAAACGTTTATGTCGTTGAGGAAGCGGCGTTACTGTCGCTGCTACAGCGACTAGGGTAATCAAGAAAGCCCAGCGGATAGCTCATATTTTCCGCAAAGCCTAGAATGCCGCGATCGCGATGTTCATATAGCAGCGCTCCCTGGGCATCAAATAAAAACGTACCGCCTCGCTGGGTGAGGTGGGTCGCGTCCGGGACGTAGGTACTCCAGAGACTCAGCACTTCCGCCATATTGCGCAGTCGCAATGTCGCCAACTCGAAAGGCCGCTGAAATCCTTTGCCACCGGCTAACGCAAAGAATTTGCCCTTGAAAGGTGGCAAGGGACGAGCGTGAATTGTTTCGTCATCGGCAATAAGCTGGGGGGCTTGCCGGTCGCCGCGATAGCCCCGAAACACTTCTGCCAACGTCCCCGGACTGCCAATGCCAGCGCACATCAGCATCAAATTAAGCCAAGCTGTTTGTCCTGACTTTAGCCCAGCAATATTGACGGACAAGCCTTCATAGAGGCCAAGCTCCCGGTGTAGCGCTGCGGCAGGGTCAACAAACAGCTGCTCTGCTGGGAAGCCAGTATAGCGGCAAAACTGCTCACCAGAGCGACGATCGCCGATTCCTACTGCACGAACCGCAATGCCGCCTTGCCGGAGGCGATCGCGCTCTCGCTGCAGCCACCAAGCGTACTCCAGGCTGTCAAAGTCGCCAAGCTGGGGCAGCAGCACAACCAGTTGCTTGGCACTGCTATCTGCACCTAATACGGGTGCGGGGTCGCCGTCGCTGACGCGCTGACGCTGGGTGTTCTGAAGTTGGGTGTAGATATCCACAAGCTGATGCGATCGCTGTCACGCTATGGGGTACAGCTTCAATGTAGCGCTTGGGTGCGGCTCGAGCGGGCTAAACGCTGGAAATATATCGCGCATCACCGTAAGCGCTACAAACCCAAGATAGCCGTCACGCCCGTTTGACTCGCAGATCACAAAAGTTATCGGAGATTTCAAGCGAGTGGTCTAAGAAAAATAAGGAATTGACAGTTTTTGCAATCAGTTCGTATCCCTGACCAAACATTAGCGTCGACACTGAGCAGTTTTGCGCTGAGGATAGAGATACGCTGTCGATATCTTCTGCAATAACCACCTTGGGCCTATACCTCGACCAGTCATTCGAAGATAGAATTTCGTAGTCCAAGCCTTCTACATCAATTGACATGAAGTCAATGACCTGATCTTCGGGCAAATGCTGTTCCAAGATCGCCACTAAAGGGTGTGTCTCAATTTGTAGTGCTTCACGAACCGGATACAGATGACTGAATTCCTTGTTACCAAGCCGCTGCTCATGAACCGACTTAGAAAATGTATTCAAGACTGGGTTGTTGTAGCTGTAGAACGTCAGCATGCCAGAGTCCCTAGCAATGGCAGCTTCTAGATTAATGTCTTCAGCGCGAACGCGCTCAAAAGGTTCCATGCTTCCCGGCATCGCATCGATGTTGATGCCACGCCACCCCTTTAGATAAAAGCCATAAGTATTCGAAAATTTTTGAGGGTGGTGCGCTCCAATATCAATGTAAAACCCCTCCTTTTGGCTTGAAAACAACCGACTCAGGATCATGTCTTCCCCCTCTTGGGAGAAGCATAATCTATGGTGGTCTAAAGTTGGCTTCGGATAATAATAGAAGCTTGCAGGTGATTTAAGAATGCGATATAGCTTTCTAATTTTTCCAAAAAAGTTTTCCATTATTTTATAGAAGAGCGAAGACAGAGGAAGCACAGATAGCAATAAAGATCAATACATCTCAAGGCCGCTCTGTCCGGGGAAACCTGCTCGCTTTTTAGCATGAGAAGCATCAACATAAAAAAGTAGTCCAGACAGAACTGCCTGAACTACTTCAGATAACGTTTGGCCTATGGGGCCAAATGGCTGATTAGAAATTCAGCCTCGATACGCAATTAATAGCGGTTGTTGCGACGACCACCGCCAAAGGAACCACCACCACCACGGTTCTCACGAGGCTTCGCTTTGTTGACCTTAAGATCGCGACCCATCCACTCAGCGCCGTCCAGCGCTTCAATGGCAGCCGCTTCTTCGGCTTCTTCACTCATTTCTACAAAACCAAAGCCGCGCATACGACCCGTTTCGCGATCGGTGGGAAGTTGAACCCGCTTGACGGAGCCATATTCTGCGAACACCGTGTTTAGGTCGGCTTCTGTGACGTCGTAAGACAGGTTGCCTACATAGATTGACATGGATTAACTCCAAAAGTTAGAGGATATGTGTAGAGGAGTATTTCGGAGGAAGTCTGTCAATGGAAAAACGTGAAAATCCGCTAACGCTATGAACAAATGTTACTGTCCGATATCTACCAATACTGTACAAAAATAGCATGATTCAATGCTATCTGGCAGGGATTAGGAGCTGCTTCGCAACTCTTAACCTGAAATCTGCCGGAGCGATCGCCGAGGAGCTGTTTATTCGATGTCAGTCGTAAAAATATATCCCCTGAGCCCAGAGGACTGGCCGTCGGTGTGGGGCATGGTTGAACCCGTGTTCCGCTCTGGCGAGACCTACGCCTTTTCTCCAGATATCTCAGAAACTGAAGCACGCCACGTTTGGAGTGACGTCCCCATGGCCACCTATGTGGCGATAGCTGGCGACACTGTTGTGGGCACCTACTACATCAAGCCAAACCAACCCGGTCTTGGCTCCCATGTATGCAACTGCGGTTACATCGTCGGTGGTCAGTCCCGAGGTCGAGGTATAGCAACCCTAATGTGCGAGCATTCCCAGCGCGAAGCCGTACGGCTCGGATTTCACGCCATGCAATTTAATCTAGTTGTGTCAATGAACGATACTGCTGTCCAGCTGTGGCAGAGATTAGGATTCGCTATCGTCGGGACGCTGCCGGGTGCCTTCAATCACCCTCGTCATGGCTTCGTCGATGCGCTTGTCATGTATAAATGGCTGGAACCATATCGCCCTGAGTTAGACCAGTAAGCCATTCCCAGGGCTGAGTTGTGTCTTTATTCTGTCGTGGCCGGGTCAGCGGGCGCTGGAGCGGGTGCTTCTGATGACTCTGGCGCATTGGGTTCTGGCGCTGCGGACTCTGGCGCTGCGGACTCTGGCGTCGTAATCTCAACGTTGAGATCAGGGGTTTCTATCTCCGACGGCACCGGCACCACTTCTGTGCGCTCGATAGTGCGCTCAATAATTGTGGTATTTTCCGTTGCAGGCTCTTCCGTCTCGGGCTGCACAACAGGATCGACAGTATTGTCCGTGCGGGTGACATAGGCGATCGCGCCCACTAGTAGACCAATCACCGTGGCAACAATAAGCCCCAGCAGCACCCCATTCATGGCGTTGGAGCTTTCTCGGGTCCGCTGTACTTGGTCATTAGCCCGTTGTTGCTGCGCTAAGCGCTCTTTCTGTTGACCTTGGTGGTAACCATCACGATACGCGACTTCGTCTGGTGTAGCCTCGCGCGTGTTGATAGCGTCTGGTGGTATATCTTGGGGTCGGTTGGCAGTCATAATCACCTTTACAAGTGTTGATTGATGGATCTATATGGGTGAAATAATAGATATTCACCGTAGACTACTACCCTTATGCAGACCTCTTGGTGGGTCTACACTTCAAGACTAAATATCATAGATGAACAGACATAAGTAGGAGACCATAAACAAACGATGCTGCTTGGAGGTTCACCCCCCGGCAGCATTTACTTGTGACCAGCCGCTTAGCTGTCTATCCGATATGTGACGATTTGCCAATAATATGCTGGTATCCCTATAGCCGTTCTCATACCCTAGACAGATCCCTAGGGGACTAATAGGTTGGGTTTTTCGGCAAGATGGGCTCTCAACATATAGCGTTGGCCACATCTCTCGGGACGAAATCTTGGTCTCAAAGCGCAGCCGGTGTAGGCGGTGTGGCGCGCGGTCGTCCTAATGCATCAGGACGACCGCTATAAAACCAGGGCACGTCTTTTTTGACGCACCCTGGCAAGCCATGTATTAAATTCGACCGGTTATGCTATCGATCTATGTCTCTACAACGCATGGGACCTACAACGCATTAGGTCTATTGAAATCGTGGACCAAGACCTACAGCACCGGCATAAATAGCTTGATCCCCCAATTCAGACTCAATACGCAGCAAGCGATTGTACTTGGCCACCCGTTCGCTGCGACATAGCGAACCAGTTTTGATCTGTCCGGCTCGCGTGGCAACGGCTAGATCTGCAATAGTGGTGTCTTCCGTTTCGCCGGAGCGGTGGCTGATGACAGAGGTGTAACCGCTGCGGGTAGCCAGATCGATAGTTTGCAGGGTCTCGGTCAGAGAGCCGATTTGGTTGAGCTTGATCAAAATCGAGTTGGCAGAACGATCTGCAATGCCGCGCTTGAGGCGCTCAGGATTGGTGACAAATAGATCGTCTCCCACAAGCTGAACGCGATCGCCCAATGTCGATCGCATCTGCTTCCAGCTGGCCCAATCTTCTTCGTGGAGGCCATCCTCAATAGAAACGATGGGATACTGCCCCATTAGAGTTTCGTAGTACTTGATGATGTCGGCGGGGGTATGGGCCGATCCATCGTAGTGGTATTGCCCATCTTTGTACAGTTCACTAGCGGCCACGTCTAAGGCTAGGGCGACTTGCTCACCGGGACGGTAGCCTGCTGCTTCGATGGCGGCAATCAGTAGCTCTAAAGCGTCGCTATTGGATCCTAGATTGGGGGCAAAGCCACCCTCATCGCCAACACCAGTCAGGAGGCCTTTGTCCTTAAGCACTTTACTCAAGGCAGAAAACACTTCTGCACCCCAGCGTAGCGCCTCCTGGAATGTAGGAGCGCCATGGGGAACAATCATGAATTCTTGAATGTCCACGTTGTTGTCGGCGTGGGCACCGCCGTTGATGACGTTCATTAGGGGCACTGGCAGCAGGTTGGCTAGTGGTCCGCCTAAGTAGCGGTAGAGGGGAAGCTCAAGGGCGTTGGCGGCAGCTTTTGCCGTTGCCAGAGAAACAGCAAGGATAGCATTTGCGCCCAGATTAGCTTTGTTTTGCGACCCATCCAGCTCAATCATGGTCTGGTCCACTAGACCTTGATCGAGGGCATCCATGTCCACCAGCTCCGAGGCAATCTTTTCCTGTACGTTGGTGACCGCTGTTAAAACGCCTTTTCCCCCATAGCGGCCCGAGTCACCATCCCGAAGCTCATGAGCCTCAAAGGTCCCCGTGGATGCACCGCTTGGAACCTGCGCGAGTCCAACTGCTCCGCCCGTTAGGTAGACTTCTGCTTCAATTGTGGGACGACCGCGTGAATCAAGAATCTCACGGGCCAGTATGTCTTCAATTGCCGTATCAAGGGCGTTCATCATCGTCGCGTTACTCCGTTGTTCATATCGTCAAGCTGTGTTGTGGCTGCTCTGAGTTCAGACGGTTGCAAAGGGCAACGCTCAAGAGCATACGCCTCGCCAAGAGAGACTAGTCTAGCGAGTACGGGCATCATCCCCGCAACTGTAGCATTCCTGCTGAAGCGATTGACGCAGCAGCAACCGACAAAAGCCTGATAAAATAAGCCTTCCGGCTGCATGCAGCTATGATGCTCGGCTTAATCGTAAGATCATAATCTGAGTCAATACATCATTGGGCAAGGAGAACACATATGCGAATGCTGCACACTATGCTGCGGGTCGGCAACTTAGATGAGTCCATCGCGTTCTACTGTGATGTGCTAGGTATGACACTGTTGCGCAAGAAGGATTACCCCGGCGGCAAGTTTACTCTGGCCTTCGTGGGGTACGGCGACGAATCAGATCACACCGTCATTGAACTGACATACAACTGGGGCGTTGAGGACTATGAGCTAGGTGATGCCTATGGCCACATTGCTCTCGGTGTCGAGGATATTTACGGCACTTGCGAGGCGATTAAATCCCAGGGCGGCAGCGTTGTGCGTGAACCTGGTCCTATGAAACACGGTTCTACCGTCATCGCCTTTGTGCAAGATCCAACGGGATACAAGATCGAGCTAATCCAGCTCGGAACCCAGGGATCGGCCAAGTCAGAACCACAAGCTGCGATCGCCAACTAACCGGGTCCAGAATCATCAGCCCTCTTTGCGCCCAGCCTTGGCCGGAATCCTGGAATAATCCGGATCTGACCCCACCACGGCGAACCTCTAAATAGGAAGGTTCCTTAGGCTTGCAACACTCATTATGTTAGTCAGTATGCTGTTTGCGCTATCTATAGGCAAACGACATACTGACTTTTTTTCTTCACAGTTAAATTTGGACTATTGGCTAACGTCCTCAAAGCGCGATCGCTCCTTGCTGGGGTACTTGTTGAGCGTCTTGGAAGCCCTCATCCCTAGCCCTTCTCCCAGAAGAACGAAGGGAGCTAGACTCCCCTCTCCCAGGGCGGGAGAGGGGCCAAGGCTGCGCTAAACAGATCACTGCTGGGCGATCGCGCTTTGGCGTTTTTTCCCCCGACGGGGCACCTTGGCCCAAAACGCAGAATTTTTAGTGTCGCTACCCGAAATAGATGGAAAGGGCTCTGTAGTGACATAGCAGATCCATATACCCCTCATGAGGGTACCCTGTGCAGCCTGTTCTCTCAACGGCATAGGGTTTATTTCTGACAGCGATGACTAGCCCCCTTAACCATGAAAAATTTTATTCCAGTGTATTCTCCTCAGCGCCGCCGCTTGCTTAATATTTTGCCGCTGAGCCGTAGCGAAGACTCCTTTGGTCTACTGCAAGGTGTTATGGAAGGACTACCTGATGGCATCTTGATTCTGACGAAAGATGCTGCGATCGCCAGCAGCAACAGCCGCGCCCGCAACATCTGTCAACAGCTAAATGCACTATCAGATTCAGTGAACGGTATTCCTCAAGCCATCTGGAACATCTGCGCTCCCCTGTTCAATGGCAGCTATAGTCTTCCAAGGCAAACAATGCAAGTTGAAAATACTATAAGCATTGCAAAATCAACCTCGATTCGCATTCGCGCGCGCTGGCTACAGTCCCCCCCCTCTAGCCGCATACTGGTGATGCTGGAGGACAAACACCAATCGGCGCAGCAGCAAGCTGTATTAGAAAGCATGCGCTGTGGCCTAACCCCGCGTGAGACTGAAGTCTTTCTCTACCGCTGTCTCGACTATACCTATGATGAAATTGCCAGTACGCTCCATATCACCGTCAACACTGTGAAAAAGCACATCAAAAGTATCAACATGAAGCGAGACGCCCAAGCTAACGGCGGTTCCGCATCATAAAATTCAGCCCAAATTTCGTTGCCCAACAGCGCTGCGCTGCTGGCAAACCCTTAGACCCTAATAGCTGTTCCTGTTCCAGTGATCAGTAGGAGAACTCCGGTTTCGTCTAAGTTGATGGTGCCTGTGTTGATCTCGATCCCGATGACGCCGTCAGCTCCCAATCTGGCGGCGCGTCGACT
>JBARYO010000636.1:0-1602 GCA_049647905.1 Elainellaceae cyanobacterium
CCGCCACCGAAGCCCCCTCAAGGTTTGGAATGAGGTCTTTGAGACTCTCAAAAGCCTCATCGTTGCGGCAGAGGTCACGAATTTTGTCAAGGCGATCGCGCGGCATAATTCTTAAATATCCTGCTAATCAGCTGTGCAGCTTGACTCAAGCCATGGCAGCTACTAACTGCTATGCAGCAACAGCATTACGACCGTAACCGCTCAGCCTCGTTTCCCTAACCAACATTTAAACCGCTGCAGACCATATAGACTTATACTTCGTCTCTCCATGGAGAAAGAACTACGTAAAGCCGAAGAATTTACGCTGATTTCACGTGATTGACGTATTGCTTGATAGCTTATAGGTATATAAGGGCACAGCTGCAGTACGCGTGCTACGTGTCCTCTTAGGGTTGATTTGAGACAGTTTAAATAAAATGCACCGAGATTGCGACGCGCCAGCAACAGAGCACCCAAGCGGCGGCGGGGAAATGCCAGTCTATCCGAATTTATCTAGCAGAAAGAGTGGAGATGGCGCGAACTGTGGCACAGCGCTCAAGCTGTGATGTACCAATTATACAGACCAACCTGGACAAATCTAAACAGGCTTGGCTCTGAGGATTGCGTTATGTGAAGCAGCGCTTTAGCAACTCACCATTCTGAATCAGGCAATAATCCAACCTGGTCACTCGTATTGGAATTAAGCCCAAGCTGCCATTGCCAATCCGCGATCGCCTCTCTAGCATCCACATACACTGCGGCATCTTGAGGGACTAAGGACGCAGCCTCAATGGCGCTTTTGTACTGCCCGTCATAGGCCCGCCGGTAGGATAGGTCCAAAATATTGGTGCTCCAGCGCTCAATCAGCGTCTGGGCCTGGTCGTAGTCAGCGTCTCGCGACGTCACAAGGCGCACATGGGCGATCGCCTGACTGTAAGACGAGGCCTGACCGGGCCGAATTAGGGTCTGAGCCGAGGCAATCACGCTGGGCTGTACGCGCCCTTGCCCTTGCCCTAGCTGCTGCTGCCACTGCTGAATGCGCTCCTGGGCTCGGGGGTAGACCGCCGTGACCGACGGCGGAATCAGGTTGGCCGCACCAACGGCATCGACGTAGTTACCGGACTGGGCGCGGGCTTCGGCCAAGTCTACAACGGTGTTTCCCCAACGTTGAATATAGGCTTGCGCCTCTGTGTACATCGGTTGCCCCGGTGGAATCCGCTCTGCAATGGTGATGGCGCGGGCGAAGTCAGAAGCCTGATTCACTGGCGTTTCTTCACGCTCTTGGTTCAAAGAGGCAATGGCTTGGGCCAGAATTTCTGCGTTGATCTGCTGGTTTTCTGGAACTGGGGCTAGTGGGGCTGTACCGGCTACGTCACTGCCACCGGCCTGCGGCTGGATGGTACCCGTCTGGGCTGGATCACCTTGGGCAATGCGTTGCTCACTGCCAAACAGCGCCGCGCGGTTTCGGACGATAACGCCAAAAACGAGCAGTGCCAGCAGCGCAGCCCCCAAAGTGATGGCTCGCCGCCAAAGACGGTAATTGACGTCTGATGTCTCCTGTGGGCCATTTGGGGGAACAACAGGTACCGTGTCTTGAGCCACCACCCGAGGTGTGATTTGAGG
>JBARYO010000637.1:0-4778 GCA_049647905.1 Elainellaceae cyanobacterium
CACCATGGAGCAGCAGACCCACCAGCCCCGACAAAAAGTCGTCTCGATTGTCCCAAAGGCTGTGGCTGTCGCTGGTGGATTCAATCACCACATAGCCAATCAGCAGGCTGCTCAAAAAGCCCGCTAGTTTTTGGGGGGAAACCTGACTGAGGGGCAGCGCCTGTTCTAGGTACTGACTGACGTAGCGGCTGGCGTCATCAAGGCGTTGCCCCAGAGCTTGGCGGCTCTCTTCCGGGTACTGATCGGCTTCGCCAATGAGCGATCGCAGGAAGGCAGGCGCTTGCTCTAAGACCTGTAAAGCGTCACTTGCATATATTTTGAGGGCCTGTTGGGTCTCGGTTGCCTGCTGTGCTTGGTGAACTAGCGTTTCGCTGAGGGCCTGAAACGTCGGCGCTTCTTGAATGACAGCGAGCAGCAGTCCATATTTGTTGCCGAAGTTGCGAAACAGGGTAACCTCGTTGACCTCGGCGAGGTTGGCAATTTGCCGCGTTGTGGTGTGGGTCACACCTTGGGCAAGAAAAAGCTCAAACGCCGTCTGAATCAGTCTTTCTCGGGATGATGGTGCTGTCATAGTTGTTGAAATGTAAGCGGCACTTGCCTATTGCCAGTGGCTTGGGTTAGACTCGCCGTATGCAAGTGGCACTTGCCAAAGCATAGCAAATTTTTTAGTTGTGATTTCTAAAACTCTAGTTTCCGAAACACTATGACCTCAACGTCGCTTTTGACCGCGCCCCAGCGCAACGATACTATCGACCGCAACAACAGCATCAGCTGGACCAGCGTGCTGTTTTTCGCCGCCTGCCATGGCGTCGCCCTGCTGGCCCCCTGGTTCTTTTCCTGGTCAGCACTAGGGGCAGCTCTGGTGCTCCACTGGCTATGTGGCAGCATTGGCATTTGCCTGGGCTACCACCGACTGCTGAGCCACCGTAGCTTTCAGGTTCCCCGGTGGCTGGAATATGTCATCGCTACTATTGGAGCGTTGGCGATGCAGGGCGGGCCGATTTTTTGGGTCGGCAACCACCGCAAGCACCACGCCTTTACTGAAGATCTCCAGAAGGATCCCTACTCGGCGGAGCGCGGATTCTGGTGGAGCCATATTGTCTGGGTGTTAAAGCCAGATGCGACATCGCTCAATTTCGAGCATTACAGCAAGTATGCGCCTGATTTGGCCCGTGATGGCTATTATCGGTGGCTCAATCAGTATTTCCTGCTGCCGCAAGTGCTGCTTGCTGTTTTGCTGTATGGCTTGGGGGGATGGTCGTTTGTGATTTACGGCGTCTTTGTGCGAGCGGTGCTCCTGTGGCATGCGACGTGGTTCGTCAATTCGGCGACGCACTGCTGGGGGTATCGTAATTTTGAGGCGGATGACAACGCTCGTAATCTTTGGTGGGTGTCGGTTTTGACCTATGGCGAGGGGTGGCACAACAATCACCATACGTTCCCGAGGTCGGCTCAGACGGGCCTGCGCTGGTGGGAGATTGACCTGACGTGGCACGCAATTCAGCTGCTGCAGTGGGCTGGGCTGGCGACAAAGGTGAGGACGATGCCGGTAGGTAAGTAGGTTCGCGCTCAACAGCGGTGCGGTCTTAGAGATCAGCTTCCGGGGCTCTTGAGAACTCCGGGAGCTGATTGTTCACAGGAAATACCGGAGCCTTCTACGGCAGCTGCGTTTCCTGGGTCTGCTCACGAACGACAGCACTCCAATTATCATCATTCATCGCCGCCGCCAAATCAGCCGGGTTGGCCTGCGCCGCCGCCTCATCTTGCCGCAGCGTCCCGTCCGCCATCGCGCGGCGCAGCTTCAGCTTCTTCTCCTCATAAGCCTGCCGCTCTGTCGCAGACATGGTTTGGGTGGCGGCTTCCCGGATGCTCCCAGCCCAAGACCCATCTATATTTCCGGGGGGCGGGCTAGGCAACGCCGCAATCCAATCATCCCGCAGCGCTTCCATCTCGTCTCGCTTAGGAAATTTGAATGGTTGCACTCGCACCAGGGCACAGACAGCAGCCCCCTTTTGAGCCAAATGCCCCCGCAGCGATCGCTCCACATTGCGGGAGTACCCCACGAACTGAGTTTGGCGATCGCCATCTAAGACGGCATAAACACCAGCGATCCTGGAATTTTGTGTCTCATCACACCAGGTTTGAACCGCTACAGGTTCATCGGTGCCGTGGTCTAACGTAGCGGCGTCCGCTGGCTCTACAGCATGCTCATCCGCTGAAGGGTACAAAAAATCATGTAGCCCCTGATGGGCTTGGGGAACATTCTGGTGCTCAACGGGGTTTGATTCGCGGTTCATGTCACCAGCTCCATAACAACGGGCGCTCTCCTGTTGAGTACCGCACCCCTAGATTTAGTTATCATACCGGGACAGAGGGTGCCGAGCCAACCAACGCAGTAGATAAATGCTCCAGCATCAGTTTTGAGCGCTGCATCGACATTGGGATCTCAATGGGATATTTGCCGGTAAAGCAGGCGGAGCAGAAGCGATCGCGATTTTGGCGGCTTTCGTCTAGCATGCCCTCCCAGCTGAGATAGGCGAGTGAGTCTGCCGTGATGTGGCGCTCAATGTCTTCCACCGGGCGCTTTGCCGCAATCAGCTGGTCTTGGTCGTCGGTGTCAATGCCGTAGAAGCAAGGATGGGTGACCGGTGGAGAAGAAATGCGCATATGCACCTCAGTTGCCCCCGCATCCCGCAGCGCTTTGACAATCTTTTTACTAGTGGTGCCACGAACCACAGAGTCATCCACAATGACAATTCGCTTGCCGCACAGCACATCCCGCAGCGGGTTCAGCTTCATACGAATACCCGACTCTCGCATGGCCTGAGTGGGTTGAATGAACGTCCGTCCCACGTAGCGATTTTTAATAAGACCTTCGGCGTAGGGGATGCCGGAGGCTTCTGAGTAGCCAATCGCAGCAGGAATGCCAGAGTCAGGCACACCAAGCACTAAATCCACATCCGCCGGAGACTCCTGGGCCAGCCGCCGCCCTAAGCGCATGCGGTAGCTGTAGAGGGTTTCTCCATCAAAAACGCTATCAGGTCGGGAAAAGTAGATCATCTCGAAGACGCAGAGCTTGCGGTTCGGTTCAGCCCACTGGACGGACTGGACGCCAGAATCGTCAATCCACACCAGTTCACCAGGCTCAACGTTGCGGATGAAGGTCGCGCCAATGATATCAAGGGCACAGGTTTCAGAGGCAAGAATGTAGCGCCCCGTTTCGGTCAGCTGGCCTAACACCAAGGGGCGGATGCCGTTCGGATCCCGCGTTCCCATAATGCCCGTAGAGGTGGCCATGGTCAGACTAAATGCGCCCTGGCAGCGCTTTAGGGCTGCTGTCGTTGCGTCAATCCAGGATTTACCTTGGGCAACAGATTCAGCGATCGCCAAGGCAATCATCTCTGAGTCCGTTGTGGTTTGGGGATCAACCTCAGTTGAAACATCCTGGCGTAGCTCATGGGCATTGACCAAGTTTCCATTGTGGGCCAGCGCAAATTTACCCAATTTGGTGTCTACAACGACAGGCTGGGCATTGGCGATGTGGCTGGAGCCCGTTGTGGAATAGCGGGTATGGCCAATAGCAAGGCTGCCCGGCAGGGTCTTGAGAATGTCTTCGTTGAAGACCTGGTTGACCAGCCCAGAGTTTTTGTGGAGATGAAGCGTATCGCCTTGAAAGGTCGCAATTCCAGCGGCCTCTTGCCCCCGATGCTGCAGCGCAAACAATCCAAAATAGGTCAGCTTTGCAACGGCTTCTTCTGGCGCGTAAACCCCGAATATGCCACAGGCTTCCTGGGGCTTATCGCAGCGGTCCTCAACTATAAAATCAGCATCTAAATCTACGCTAGGGGCCATACTACTGACCACATTGTGGGGCCGAAGCAGGTTCGGTTGGGAATTCTCGCGTTGCGAAGATTCCGGGGTAAATGACGACTGGAGCGGTGAAGACATATCGGCACTAATCCTGAGTACATGACGAGCTGAGCAAAATATCAGCTAGAACTGTGCGACGTTCAGGTGGAAAAAATAGCGTTTGTTGTAGAAGCGCGCTACACAGGTCTTATAGAGACATGCTGCGCGATCGCAATAGGTAGAATTCGGAGCTTAGATCCCGGACCAAGCCCTCGGGCGAGAAGATTTATTTCAACAGGACTATAAGTTTAAGAATGCGTTAACATCGCTATCTTTACAATACCGTAACAAAGGCAATCGTAGCTATAGATATTGACGGTTCGATACCGACTTTAGACGGAGGTACTCTGGGATAGCTGTGCCATCCGCCGCGGGATAGCATTGCGCCAGCGATCGCTCATATCATCGACGTCCACATCGATCAGCGCCTTACCGTCGCTGGTGAGCAACCGCAGCGGCTCTCCCCTATCGCCCACCTGTCCTAGCCGGCTCCAGTCGTTGCCAAGCTGGCTTGAGAGGTAAGCTTCCCAAGCGGGAGCCTGGTTGGGAAGCACCGAGACACTAATTCTCCCCCCGCTTTCGCCAAACAGCAGCTTGTCCCAGCGGTGATCGGCTTGGCTGCTGTCCAAGGCGAGGCGAATATCCGCGCCGCAATCGCCGCTCAGACAAGATTCGGCTAAAGCGATCGCCAGTCCACCCTCAGCGCAGTCATGGGCCGACTGGACCCAGCCTTCACCGATCCCCATGCGGCAGGCTTCCTGAATGGCAAGCTCAATGGTGGGCTGCACCGTCGGCGGCTGACCCGCAACAGTATGGTGCAGCACCGCTAAATACTCTGTTCCGCCCAGGGTCAACCCCTCTGTATCAAG
>JBARYO010000638.1:0-2657 GCA_049647905.1 Elainellaceae cyanobacterium
ACCACCCGAGGTGTGATTTGAGGTGTTGGTGCCGGTAGCGTAGGAACTGAGGGCAAAGATGGGGTTGCCAAACGCGGAGATGTCGCGGAGGGCACGTTTGGCAAATTGATGCCAGAGGAATCGCTAACAGATTCAGCGTCATCCTCCAAGGGGTCATCTAGCTCAAGATTTTGCTCGATAGTCGGTGTATCGTCGGCGGTAGGAATCGCATCAAAGCCCTCGTCAAAGCCGTCATCGAACTCTGGCGGGGGAATCTGGGCCGGTTTCCCCGGTGCCAGCAGCTGATAGCGCGCTGCATCAGGGATGAAAACCATTGGTGTTTGAATGGGCCGCCAGTGGCGCTCACTGAGCCGAGGCAGGCGATCGCGCAGGTCTTGTCCTAGGTGGTCGAGGGCAACGCCGTTTTGACGCAGGCTCTCTAATAGCGCGGTGGTAAACAGGCCCTGCCGCAGGGTCAGTGTCTCATGAGAGAGCTGCTCAGGCTGACAGCCGAGGATAGTCGGGATGCCGTACTGTTCGGCTAGGGCCAATGTAGCTCTCCCTAGCTCAGCATCAGACTCATATCCAAGTCGCTTCAGATCAAGCAAGAGGACAGGTTGAGCGGTGGTTTTATCCAGCAGCGCCATTAGATCGCTGAGGGCAATGGCATTGGCTGGGGTGCCCAAATCGCTATCGATACCGCTATCGGCCACAAGCAGATAATCTTCGCCATCGGCCTGTAGCGCATAGCCACTAAAGGTGAGCCAGAAAATATCATCTGCGGAGACCTGTTGTGCGACGTCCTCTACGGCTTTGTAGATTGCAGCTCTTGTCGGAGCGATACTGTCATCGACACTGTCATCGCCATCATCAGACGCCCTGCTAGGCGGAGTTCCTATGATCAACCGACAGTGGTCAGGCTCAAACTGAGCGTCATCCAGCCAATAGTCGTATAGTGCCGCAGCATCTCGCTCCGCATACATGAGCGGTGGCTGCTGAAGCTGTGAGTATTGATTGATACCGACTGCGATCGCCCAGTACTGCGTCATCCCTGTCACTCTGGTCTATTGGTGTGGTCTGTCAATCTTGACCTATCAGTCGTGTTGGCCTTTTACTGTGAAAAAGCCGTGGCTACTACAGCAGCATTACATCATGATAAATAATGCCTGACGGATGCTTTACAGTAGCGCAAATTATGCAAGCGCTACAAGGGACGTTGTGCTAGCCAATAGCTCCGACCTTTATCGACCGCTCTAATCGCCGTAACTTTGAGGACAATATCAGCGCAATGGGAGTACCACTCAGACGGATGCCTGTCTTGGGCTTTTCGGTGGCGATCGCGACTGTGGGCCTCGCCACGAATGCTGCCGCTCGCATAGTGGAGGCCGATGGCGTTCAGGCGGAATATACTGAGGACGATGGGGAGTTTTGCATCGAGTCACCGCAGCTCACCATTACTCGTGACGGAGCGCCATCCTATGATGCTGCTATTGCTAGTGAACTCGGCATTTGTCAGCAGGAAGAGCGGTTCGACGTCCGCGACTTGGACCAGGATGGCGAACCGGAAGTAGTGATTGACTTCTACAGCGGCGGTGCGCACTGCTGCTGGTTTACCCAGGTCTACCGCTACGACGGGGATCAAGTGCAGTACAGCATGGCGGAGCAGTACTGGGGAAATGGCGGCAGCGCCCCGCTTGAGGATTTGGAGGGGGATGGTCAGCCTGAATTTGTAAGCCGGGACGATCGCTTTGCCTATCAATTTGCGTCCTATGCTGACTCGGCTTATCCCCCTCAGATTTGGCGGTATGACGGCAGCGAGGGCTTTGTAGACGTGACGCGCCAGTATCCCGATCGAGTCTACGACGAGGCCTACGGTCTGTGGCAGCGCTATGAGCAGATCAGGGCAGAGGGTAGAGAGACAAAGGGCGCTTTAGCGGCCTACCTGGCAACAAAGTACCTGCTGGACCAAGCTGAAGACGGCTGGCAGCGGGTCCAGACGGCCTACCAAGGCGGCGATCGCCCCCAGTTTCTGGCGGATCTATCGACGTTTTTGCAGCAGACGGGATACACCACTGCGGCAGCATCACCTGGAATGGGCTCGACCTCGGCTGGCTCGACCTCGGCCAGCGATGCGTCGGTGCTGCTAGAGCAGCAGGGAAGTCTAGATTCTGGTGACAGCATTCTGCCCACTGACGGTAGCCTATACGACGAGCACCAGTTTGTGGCAGAGGAGGGGGACGTGGTTTTGATTCGTCTAGAGAGTGACGTTTTTGACCCCTACCTATTTTTGGTTGGCCCCCAAGGCGAGCTGATTGCGCAAAATGATGATGTCAGTGAATCTGACACGACGGCATTGCTGGTGCTAACCCTGCCTCAAACTGGCCCCTACCGGGCGATCGCTAATTCCTACGACAGCACAGGGCGGGGCGGTTATCAGCTGACCATTCGCCGTCGCCCAGGTGGCAGTGATGCTGATGACGGTGACGCTGATGCCGTTGATGTAGAAGACCCGTCTGCGGAGGGTACACCCTAGTTTGGTCTGCGATCGATGATGCCCATGCTTGATTAACCGAGATCGTTGATGCCAATATAGTCAACAAAAATCAAGTGCGTCGAGATAGGGAACCCATGTCAGATCTGTATGTTTCTTGGCCAGACTACTACAACACGGTGGATCG
>JBARYO010000639.1:0-1648 GCA_049647905.1 Elainellaceae cyanobacterium
CAGTATATTTTACGTAGCCCAAACGAGCAGCGAGCAGCACACCTTGGGTCTTTGTGGCAATCGTAACTGTATCGGCAAAACCTAGTAGCGGGGGGGCATCAAAAATAACCATATCGAAGTCTTGATACACGGCTTCAAGAAACTCCCCAAACCGCCGCGCCGTTAGAATTTGGACCGGGTTGGGGGGGACTGGCCCTGATGACACAAAGAACAGATTCTTGTCTAGGGGGACGTCAAGGATAATGTCATCAATGTCAAACTCCCCGGCAACGTAGCTCGACAGCCCCTTTGCGCTACCAGGCAAGTTGTAGAGCTTATGTAAGGTTGGTCGCCTCAAGTCGGTATCAACAAGTAGCGTTCGCTGCCCCATCGTGGCCATTACATAGGCTAGATAAAAGCTAATTGTACTTTTACCTGAATTTTGCAAGGGTGAGCTCACTGTGAATGACTTGATTGGATTATCTGGGCTGCTGAGCTTGATACTGGTAGAAAGAATTCTAAAAGCCTCTAAAAAAGGCGTAGACACTTCTCCCCTTTCAATCATTGCAATCGCAGAGTCAAAGTCTGCATTGCCCCCAAAATTAGATCGAGTCATGGACAAAGCTAGCAGTTGCTCTTTCTCTACCATATGACTGTATGGAATAGTCCCTAAAAGGGGAAGCCGCGCCGCTTCTTTTAGTTCCTCGATCGTATAAATTTTGCCGCTCATTCGGTCTACGAGAATGGCGGCACCTGACCCCAGCAACAGGCCTAGCACCGTACCTAGGATTAGGTTACGCTTGGCGCTCGCTGAAGAGGCTTTTGGATTCGACGGGGGAGTCAAAACTTCCCAGGGCGTCTGCCGCTGAGCCGCGTCGATTCGTAGCGCTTCTCGCTTGGTCAGAAACTGATTGAGGTTCTCGGTTGCAATTTCCAGCTCGCGCTGAATGTTGCTGTACTGCCGGGCTATAGTCGAAAGCTGCTTAATGCGCGCATTAAGCGTGTTGATGGCAACGCTGAGAGCTTGGTCATAGTTCCCTAGCTCGCGAATGCGGCTAGCCATCTGCTCTCGAACACGAGTCCTTTCTCGCTCAAGCAAAGGCTCAAGGTTTGTTCGGCGATCGCCTATCACTCCAACTTCAGGGCTGTCTTCAAGATATAGGGATAGCTCTTCAGCGAGCTGAGTATCAACTTCTAGAAGTTGATCGAGGAGTGATTGATAGCGATCGCTCTCTAATAGCGCCGAATTTGCCGCTAGCTCATCTCCTGAAGCAACATCCTGCAAGAGATTTTGGTAGAGCTGCTGAGCCTGTTCCAGCTGCACTCGTAAATCGAGCTGCTCCGCTGTAAAGCTAGCGACCTGTCCTGAGAGCTGCTCTCCCTGCACTAACGGATCGATCAAGTTGGACCGTTGCCGTAAGTTTTCAAGCTCAGACTCTAGCTTCTCGACTTGGTCTCTGAGTATGGGTAGCTGCTCATCGAGAAAATCAATGCCTCGATAAATATCGTTTTGCCGGTCTTCCAAGCTGTATCTCAAGTAATCAGCCGCAACTGTCTCTAAGCTGGTTGACTGACAAAAGTGCCGTGTAGGATGGTGAAAACACTTGCCGGGCTTGGGATTGAGAGGAGTAGAGGATAATGGGTGGGAGCCCAGCGTTCTAGAATTAGA
>JBARYO010000640.1:0-18503 GCA_049647905.1 Elainellaceae cyanobacterium
GGGTATGAGACAGATCAGCAGCATCGTATTGACGGTAATCGCATCCGCCGCCGTTCAAACCGGAATGTCAATGTCAAGCCAGGCCCAAGTCCCTGCCTCCCCAGAGCAACGCTGGACCTTAGTCCGGTTCGAGACCGAAACTGGTGCTGTCCCATTAGCAGAAGCCACCGAAATCACGGCTGAATTTACAGGGGACGGGGTTTCGGGCAATGGCGGCTGCAATCGCTACACTGGTAGCGTGACTGTGGATGGCAACAGTTTGACCACTGGCCCCATTGCCGCAACGCGGCGGGCCTGTCCGCCACCTGTATCAGACCAAGAATTTCGATATTTTGAGGCACTTGGCGCGTCTGAGCGCTACAGCTTTAGTCCCGATGGTGAGTTACTGATTGAGTATCGTACTGACAATGGCAGCGGCACATTAGTCTACACACCACAAGCCGTCCGCGCCCTATGGTAGCTATTCAGCGATAGTCTTCTTTCATAACGTCAGCCCAGCCATTACCCATCCAATCCGAGTCCCCACACCATGTCAGAGTTGCCTTCCGCTACCGAGCAGCCCCCTACGCCTCCGGAGCAGTCAGGGTCGCACTCACGGCTACTGAAGGGACTGATTCTTACCACGGCCACCGTCGCGACAGTTGCTGTGGCAGGCACCTTGGGGGCAAGATACTTTATCTACCAGCGCCTAGGTCCCATCGTTGACGATAGCATCACTAACTTGTTGGGTCGGCCTTTGGTGACGGGCGAGGTGCAGGGGTTTACTCTGCGCGGTATCACCATTGATGGGGCAACGGTTCCTCCCACAGAAGATGATGGCAGCTATGCCACCGTGGAGGCCATTCGGGTCAACTTTAACCCGCTGCAGCTGGTCAACCGCATGGCCCGCGATCGCACTATCCCCATCACCCTCACCCTAGTTAAACCTGTGGTCTACGCCGAGCAGGATGCCAACGGGGAATGGGTCGTGGCCGACATCGAAATCTCAGAAGAGGAAGGCCCCGTCAAGCTTGAGGTCGACCGGGTTCAGATTCAAGATGCCCGCATCGTCGCCTCCCCATACCCCTCCCAGCTGCCCTCCCCTTGGGAGAACGACGGCTTTTGGGATACCGTTACCGACACCAAGGCAGACGGCATCGCGCCCATTGTATTAAGCGACCTAGACGGCGTCCTCACGATTCGGGAGGAGAACCGCTACGTTGGCTTTGATGTTGCCGCGACGCTGCTGGGGGGCGGTGATATTGATGTTGAGGGGGAAGCCGATACCCAAGAGCAAGCGGTGCAGGCGGTGTTGCGCAGTACCGATATCCAGGCGGCTCAGTTTAGCTCTCTTGTGGCTTTCTTTGCTCCCGACGTAGACCTGAGGTCAGGGCAGGTGGACGCCAACGTCGCTGTCGACTACCACCCCGATCGCCCCCCTACCGTGGACGGCACAGCCCGCATCAAAGCCATCGAAGCCACCCTGGCCCAGCGGCCCAATACAGTGGCCAACGTGGATGCCCAGCTGCGCTTTGATGACCAAGACGTCAGGGTAGAAGACACCCGCCTAACCTATGGCGACGCGGTGGTAACCGCCGCTGGCCTCGTCAACCTAGACACCGGCTACAACCTCACCGCCCAGCTAGAGCCCATCACCATCGAAGCCCTGCAGGACATCGCTGAGGTGGAGCTGCCGGTGGAGGCGACGGGAGAAATCAGCGCAGATATTGACCTCAATGGTCCCTTGGCAGAACCTGTAGCAACGGGCGTTGTGGAAAATACCCGTCCCCTGCGCATCGACAACGTAGACATCGATACAGTGCTGGCCCGCTTCACCGCCACCCCCCCTGAACTCATTCTGGATGAGCTGCGCATTTTGCCCACCTTAGGAGGCGCGATCGCAGGGACCGGACGGGTGGGTCTAGAGGATGGCGGGAATGTGGACATCAACATTACTGCTGATGATGTACCTAGCGATGCGTTGGCCGCCAGCTATGGCGCAGCCCTGCCGCCGGAGTACCGGGTGGGCAATCTGGATGCCGATATTGACGTGACGGGGCCGTTCAACGACATTCAAGCGATCGCCCGTTGGCAGCTACCGGAGGCCACCTACGCTGGGGCCGGGGAGCTGCGCTATCGCAACAGTCTGGTGACCTTAACCGACGCGCGGTTTGACGTGGAGGGGGGCAGCGTCACCGCTGACGCCATCGTGGATTTGGCGGCGGGCACTTGGCAAGCCGCAGTAGACACGGCGGGAGTGCGCATTGATCGGTTTGCGGCCCAGGCTGGATTCGCGGACCAGGCCAGCGGCGCGTTGACCGCCGCCCTCCAACTGGGGGGGCGCTTGGATAATTTTGACCCCAGCGCCATTCAGCTGGCTGGGGAAGCAACCCTAGCCAATGCCCGCGTCCGCGCCACCCCCGACAGCCCCTTACTGCTAGACCAGGGCAACTGGCGATCGCGGTTTCGCTGGACGGGCAACGCTCTTGCCTTAGACCAGCTGACGGTGCCGGGGCTGGAGGCCTCGGGGCGCATTGGCGCAGACTTTAGCAACGGCTTTCAGCTTGGGGCTCTTGACCTAGCGGTTCTAGCCCAAGATTTTGATCTCGCCACGGTCGCGGCATTTTTACCCCCGGCAGCGCAAGAGCAGGTGCAGCTGAGCGGTAGAGCTACCTTCGATGGCCAGGTGCGCGGCCCGGTGACCAACCCCCAGGTCAATGGCCAGCTGCGGCTCAATGATCTAGCGGTCAACGCGGTGAGGTTCGCGGCCCTAGCGGGTCCGGTCAACGGCTCCCTCGCCGGGGGGACGATAAACCTCACCGACCCCAGGGGCGGCAGCGATCGCATCACCGCCACCATCGATGAAGCCTACATGCCAGCTCAGTTTGCCCTGCGCAATGACGTCTTTGATATTGAGGGGCAGACGGTGAATCAGCAGCTCACCGCCACCGTGCGGCAGCTCAATCTCGCGGCCTTCGGCATCGACCCGCTGCCGGGGCAGGGTCCGGGGGAGATACAGGGCATAGTCAACGCCAACATTGAAGCCAACCTGGCAGACCTCACCAACCCCGACGTCCAGGCGGCGATCGCCGTCGCTCAGCCGGGGCTGGGCTATGTGGTGGCGGACCAGTTTGTGGGCCAGCTCAGCTATCGCGATCGCCGTGCGACTTTGGCAGATGGGGAGATCCTGCTGGGAGACAGCCGTTACGGCCTTGACGGCAACGTTGTGCTCCGCCCCAATGACCCCCAGTTTGATGCGCAGCTGGTGGTGGAGCGCGGCGAGATTCAAGACTTGGTGGCGGCGCTGCAGTGGTTTGACGTGGCGGATATGCAGCGTGGATTCACGGCTCCAGCCTACGGCAGCGCGGATGATCTGGCCACGGTTGACCGAGGCTCTGTTAATCCAGCCTACGGTAGCGTGGATGATTTGGCCCTGGTTGACTGGGATAAGCCCCGCACCACGCTACTGCGGCGCATGCTGCTGGCGGTCAAAGCTGCGGGAGAAGGAGACGTTGAAAACGAGCGGCGTAATCAGGCCATTCTGCCGTCGCTGACGGCGTTGACCGGCACCCTCGACGGGCAAATCACCGCGACGGGGTCACCGCAGTCGGGAGGCACCGCCGAATTCAACCTCGATGGAACCGATATTTCCTGGGGCCGCTACGACGAGCCGACGCGCTTCAGCGTCGACGGTAGCGCGGTGGCCACCGGCGGATTTGAAGATGTCACCCTATCCCTAGACCCCTTTGATTTCTACTACGGTGATGGCAACGTCAATCTCGTGGCCACCCTCAACCCCAATGATTCATCCGGGCTGCTGACGGTGCGAGACGTTTCCGTTGGGCTGATTCGCAACTTCGTCGAACTGCCCGTAGACTTGGACGGCCAGCTGTACGCCAACGCTAGCTTTGGCGGCCCCCTCACCAATCCGGTGGTCAACGCTGAAGTGGGGGTGCAAGACCCGCAGCTCAACGGCACCCCCTTCGAGGCCGTCCGCGTGGATGCGGTCTATGACAATGCGGTGCTTAATTTCAATGGGGCGCTCGCCGTAGACAATGCGGAGCAGATGACCCTCGTGGGCCAAGTGCCCTATCCCCTGCCCTTTGCCGCCGTCAGACCTGAGAGCAATGAGATCCTGATTGACGCCAGTTTGCGCAACGAGGGGCTCGCCCTGTTGAACTTGGTCACGCAAGAGCAGGCCCAGTGGGAATCTGGGGAAGGCAATATTGATGTTAGGGTTGTCGGAACGCTGGAAAGCCCTCAGGTGCTGGGCAGGGCCAGTTTCAGGGACGGCGTGATTTCGAGCCCGCTGCTGCCTAAGGCGGTAACCGACATCACCGGGGACGTGACGTTTGACCTCAGCGCCGTCACCATCGACACCCTAACGGCCAACCTAGGTGACGGCCTCTTGGCGGTATCAGGAGCGCTTCCCATTTCTACCCCATCTGGGGAGGATGACAAAATTTCGATTACGCTGGAGCAGCTGCCGGTTGATTTCCAAGATCTGTTTCGGGCCACGGTTGATGGCGACATTGCGATCGCAGGTTCGGCCCTGTTTCCCGTCATCAGCGGCGAGATTGATGTTGCCAACGGGCGGGTCAACGCCACAAAGCTAACGGGCGGCGGCATACCGTCGACTGAGATTGCGGCGGATGGTCAAGGGGCTCCCAGCATCCTCAATCAAATCACCCTCGATAGTATTGTTGTGGCGCTGGATGACTCCCTTCAAATTGCAGGACAGCCTCTGTTCAGCCTAGCCACTGAGGGTGAGGTCACGGTGAACGGAACGGCGGCCAATCCCGAGCCCAGCGGGGTGATTACGCTCGCATCGGGCTGGATCAACATCTACGCTACGGAGTTCCGCGTCGACCGTGACCAGCCCAACACGGTCACCTTTATCCCGAGCCAAGGGCTAGATCCCACATTGGATGTGCAGATGGTCGCTCGGATTCGTCAGGTGGATCGCCAGCCCGTCGC
Source organism: Elainellaceae cyanobacterium (assembly GCA_049647905.1). Lineage (GTDB taxonomy): Bacteria > Cyanobacteriota > Cyanobacteriia > CAKZMO01 > CAKZMO01 > JBCCAG01. The sequence continues at coordinate 4,957 of JBARYO010000640.1, forward strand.
CCCATCGTCCCCCTTCGCGCCATCAGAAGTCGCGGACCAATCGACGACGCCCACTTTTGGTGGATTGAACACAGTCGTTATCTATGCCAAGGCGCAGGGGCGAGCCAGTGAAATAACCCAATCAACCGACAACATCACGCTCACCAGCGATCCCTCCCGCTCCCAGCGACAGCTGCTTGCCCTCATCGGCGGCAGCGTTATCGATTCCATCGGCAATGGCAACCTCGCCGTAGGTGCCGCATCGTTCCTTGGCGCTGGGGCGCTCTCATCCTTCGGCACTGATGTGGCTGATGCCATTGGGCTGAGTGAGTTCAGAATTTTCCCCACAACCCCGCTCTCTGATGAGGCCAAGCTCCCTCTTGCTATCGGCGTTGAAGCGGCAATCGACATCACTCAAAATCTATCCTTCAGCATTCTTGAGGTTATCGATGGCGAAACCGATCCCCAATTTGGGTTTCGCTATCAGCTCACCGACGAGATTCGCGTCCGTGCCTCAAGCGATTTAGACGACGATACTCGCAGTATTTTAGAGTACAATCTCGACTTTTAGTTTGCCTTGATATCGTCATTCGAAACCACAGCATAACCTGGGGAAGGGTTAGCCTCAACGGCAAAATTCAGTCGGCGAAACAAATAAAACTCCCCTTGTTAGCGATCGCTAACAAGGGGAGTTACTCTAGCTCTAGGCTCAATCGCCAACATAGTCTTGCGACTAAACCTACATGATTAGATAGAGCCTAACGGCTATCAATTGACGCCGACAAAGCCACTTTAATCAACGGCTAAACAATGCTTAGTCAATGGCTTTCTTGACGTTGTCTTTGACGTCTTCCTTGGCATGCTCTGCCTTGGCTTCAACCTGCTTAGACTTACCTGCTGCTTCATGCTTGCTATCGCCAGTCACCTTACCGAAGGCTTCTTGCGCTTTACCTTCGATGTTCTTTGCGGTTGCCTCTGCTCTATCTTCGGTGCTCATAATGAGATCTCCTAGTGTGATTCAATGAATGATGAGCAATGTTCTGACAGAAACTGTAGACTCTAGTTAGTCTTTTAACGGTTATTCAACCGTTAAGCCATGCAGCCTTTCTACGGAACTGCTTGCTTCCTATCGATTTGCTCAACCTCTTCATAGGTTAGGTCGGCGGTCCCTATGCTTTCATCTATCGAAAGAACTGATATCGATAGAACTGATTTCAGATGGATTCAGAGCTTTGCGGTGCTGGAGGTGACAGTGTTTTCTTGAGCTGATCCGCCTCGTGGAGGGTGTCCTCTGGGTTGTGGTCGCTGGAGCGCTGGACGTAGTTAAGCTTGACTTCCTCCAGCAGCCCCGCTAGCAGCGTCTGCAGCTCGCGCTGGGTCTTGGCATCCTTTAGCTCGTTTAAGAAAGCCCCACGAAAATCTTGCGCCAGCTGGTCAAACAAAACGCGGCCCTGGGTATCGCTATAGGACTCCACCAACACTTCATAGGTTTGCTTGGCCAAGTAGTCGGAGAGGTCCGTGATGGCGGCTTCCGGAATGTTGTCCAATCCCGGCACCTGCTGCAGGCCCTGATACACATCCGACTCTTTAACAGCGCCCTGAATGCTGTGGCGCAATAGGGCTTCCACATCGGGCTGCACTTCAGGCAGCACGCGGTAGATAGCCAGATCCAAGAGGCGATCGCTGAGGGCATCTACCTTGTCCACATCAGAGATCTGGATGTAGGGCGTTTCCTCACCTAAGATGGCCTGCACCAGCGCCCCCGTTTCCACGGATTCTTTGGCCTGGTTGATGAGCCGCACCAGGGCAAAGGTTGCCACCCGCTCTGACAAGTAGGCGGCAGGTTCGTGGGTCACCTGCTGCAGCGCTTGCTCCATATCCACTAGGCCCGACTGGTGCAGCCGCACCGACACGGGAATAATGCGCAGCCATCGCCAAAACGGCAGCAGCAGCAGCATGTCATACCAGCGGCGCAGCATGGCGTCTAGCCAGGAGAGCCCAGGGCGACGTAGGCTGTCAATGAAGGTCTGCCGCAGAAACTCCGCTAGAAAGAACGCACCAAACCACAGATCAATCTGCCAGAAGCGATCAATGATTTGACCGTTGTCATCGGTGGTGCGAAAGTAGTTGCGCGCGAGCAGCGGCTCCAGCTTTGATTGAAAAATATCGTAGGCCGCGGGCCAACCGGTTTGACTGAGGAAGTCTGCACTCCAAAACGTCTCGAATCCTTCTAGGGCGCTGCTGGCCTGTGTCAGATTTCGAACGCGGCGCTTCAGCTTGGCAAAGGTGCCAAACTGCCCCGCTGAGGCAAATGGATTTTCTTGAATCAGCGCTTCGCTTTGCTGCCGCAGGTCGGCTAGCCTGTCGCCCACCTCTGCCGCTTCCAAACTGGGGGCGGCGTCAATCTGCTGATGCAGCGCATCGACGGTTTGAATATAGGAACGGGTGGTGGGGTGGGTCTCAATGCCTTTGACGGGGTCGTAGACGGTGACGATGGCGGGGATGTAGCGCAAATAGAGGTTCCGCAGGGGCAGATAGCTGAGGTTGAAGGCGGCGATCGCTAAGTTGGCGACGGCGACGATGGCGACGACCCTGCCCCACCAGTTGCGAGAGGGATGGACTACGGCGGACGGGGAATCGGTGGAATCGGGAGCTACCATGGGTTACTGACGTAATAGTCTCAGCATAACTATGCTACTGTAGAAGACCGCGGGCGATTAGCACAGTGGTAGCGCACTTCCTTCACACGGAAGGGGTCACTGGTTCGAATCCAGTATCGCCCATTTAAGCTGAAGCCTAGTTCACGATACCCATGTCCCAACGCTGAGCGATCGCTTCTGGATTCACTTAAGCCGAAATAGCAGCAGCTGAGTAACCTGACTGTCCCTAAAATTGTCGTCGCTGATCATCAGCAGACTGCGGCTGCCATCCGGCAAACGCGGGCCAAAGGTCATGCCTTCAATATTATCCAGTTCAATCCCTAGATCTGCCAAATCTAGTACCAGCCGCTTGTGTACCGGTTGAATAGAAGTCACCGAAGCTGAAAATCGATTGATGCCAGAGGTGTCCGTCGCTCCGCCCGTGGCGATTTGAAAGAGCCGGATGCCGCTACCCCTCAGCCCAAACGACCGCTCCAGACTGAGGAAACGGCCAGGATCCAGTGGCAGCAGCTCCACTAAGCCATTATTGAACGCGCCAAAGGGCTTTGGTTCGATGGGGTAGAGGTGCTCCGCAATTAGTAGCGTCTGGTCTTCCCCAACGAGATAGTGCAGCAGCCGTCCTCGCGGAGCCTCACCGGAGTTGTTGTCTGGCACATCCTGAATTAAGGGTTCTTCAACAGCGGCAAATATTCGAAATGGCTCCATCCGCCCTGCGCCCATGCGCTCAGTGATGATAGTAAGCGCCTCAAAACCTTTGTTGTCCTGCACCCCCCTCGGGGGCTCTGGATCGGTGTCTGGCGCAGTTTCAGATGGTGCTGGCTGCGGCAGGTAGCGCTGCGGGATGGGGAGCCGTCCTATGCGCTGACCGCTATGGTCAAACTCGTCGATGAAGGGCGGAATCCCCTTGTTGCTGCTCCCCTCACTGGCAATAAATAGGGTATCTCGCGGAGAGAGGGCGATCGCTTCGGGGTCGAGACTTCCGGCGGCGAAGGGCTCACCGGCCTCGTCTTTCAACGTAGTGACGGCTTCGATATCGAGGCTGGCAATGCCTATGTCTTCTGGGGAGATTTGCAGATTTGCAGTGTAAAAGCGGGCTGGTGACCGATCGCCCCGGTCATCAGAGAGTAGGTAGAGGCGATCGCGTTCTCGGTCGTAGCTGAGGGCGGAAAGACCTCGGACGGGAGTACCGTCAAACTCTAGGGTTTGGGGGAGGCGGTACTCATCTAAGAACTCGACGGACACGGAAGAAAACAGTCGATCTTCGGCGCTGACGCGGGGAATGGCGCAGCTGGTGAGAGTCATGAGCAGGGTCAAGAGACAGAGCACTCTCCATAGCGGTTTGGGCGATCGCTGCGTTGGCGTCATGGCTGCACTCCTTGTTGTTCTCTGTGGGTCACCGCTACTTATTGCGCGCCGTGGGGCTTTGCCAAGTTACGGAAGCGGGTGTATTGCTGCTCGAACAGCAGCTTTACGGTACCTACCGGGCCGTTGCGGTGTTTGGTAATAATTAGCTCAGCAATCCCGCGATCGGGGCTGTCGGGGTTGTAGTATTCGTCGCGGTACAGCATCAGGATGAGGTCTGCATCCTGCTCAATAGAGCCTGATTCTCTCAAGTCCGACATCATCGGGCGCTTGTTGGTCCGCGACTCAACCCCTCGGCTCAGCTGCGACAGGGCGATAATTGGCACGCTCAGCTCCCTCGCCAGCGCCTTGAGCGATCGCGTCACCTTAGACAGCTCCTGCACGCGGTTATCGCTGCCGGTACCCTCCATCAGCTGCAGATAGTCGATCAGGATTAGGCCCAAAGCACCGCCCTGCTCTGCCTGTAGCCGCCGCGCTTTAGAACGCATCTCGGTGACCGAAATACCCGCCGTGTCGTCGATAAAGATGGGCAGCTCCGACAGCGTATTGATGGCGTTGCCCAATGGCCCCCACTCCTGCTGGCTCACCCGCCCACCCCGCAGGCGTCCGCTTTCCACACGAGCTTCGCTAGAGAGCAGGCGGTACACCAGCTGCTCTTTAGACATCTCTAGGCTAAAGACAGCAATGGGCAGCTTGGGAGTGCCCCCGGCAATATTGCGGGCGATGTTCAAAACGAAGCTCGTTTTTCCCATGGACGGACGCCCCGCCGCGATAATCAAATCCGAGCGCTGAAAGCCCTGGGTCATGGCATCCAGGTCGTAAAAGCCGGAGGGAATTCCCGGCAGCACCAGCCCCTCGGCCCGATTCTCGATATCGGCAAAGGTGGAAATTAGAATTTCTGAGGTGGGGGACAGGCCCTGGGTAGGGCGATCCTGTGTCACCGCAAACAGCTGCTGCTCCGCTTGGTCCACCACTGTCTCTAGTGACGATCGCGTATCGTAGCCCAGCTGGGCGATCTCATGGCTCGTCTGGATTAGCCGCCGTCGCAGCGCCTTGTCGTTCACCAGCTGAGCATATTGGTCCACGTTGACGGCGCTGACGGTGCGATCCACCAGCTGAATCAGACGGCTCTGGCCCCCTACTTTTTCTAGGACGCCATTGTCCTTCAGCCAGGTGGCTATCCGCATCAAGTCAGTGGGCTGGCCCTGGGCAAACAGCGCCAGGGCCGCGCGGTAGATCTCTTGATGGGCACCAATATAAAAGGCGTCCGGGCGCAGGGTATCAATGACCCGTCCCATGGCTTCAGGGTCAAGCAAAATACCCCCCAGGATCGCCTCCTCCGCGTCGATGTTCTGAGGAGGGAGGCGATCGCTGTAGGAGTCAAAGACGGGCTCGCTGACCATTAGCTTACCGGTATCAGTAGTGCTTTTATACTACCAGGATCACAGCGCCGCTACATGAATTTCCACCGTTGCCGTTACCTCAGGGTGTAGCTTGACGGTGGCATTGTAGAAGCCCAGTTTGTTGATATCCGGCACGGTAATCACGTGGCGATCGATTTCTTTGCTGGTGCTCTCTTGGATTGCATCCGCCACCTCGCGATCGGTAACGGTACCAAAGATGGCCTCGCCTTCGCCCACCTGCTTCTTCACCATGAAGCGGCCCACGGTTTCTAGCGCCGTCTTCATCGATTCCGCCTGTGACTTCTCTTCAATCAGGCGCTGCCGCTCCTCTTCACGGCGGCGCTCCACCTGCTTCAAGATACCAGGGGTGACGCGCACCGCTAGACCTCGGGGCAGTAAGTAGTTGCGGGCATAGCCAGGAGCAACCTCGACCAGGTCACCATTTCCCCCTAGCTTGCGAATGTCCTCTTTCAGGACCACTTGAACACGTTGTGCCATCTGCTGAACCTATCTTTTGTATGAGATCGTTGTTTCGCGTCGTTGAGTCAGTCTATTATCATACCCGATCTGCTGGGCTCAAGCCATTGGGGCTCAAGCCCTTAAATCATGCTGCAGCTCAAGCGGCTGGCCCCACCGTTTGGTAGCGCTGGGTCAGTTTATCGAGCTGCTGTACCAGCAGGCTAAGGAACAGCCCCACGTCGGTGACAACCCCCACAGACTCCACTGAACCGCGATCGCTCAGCTTAGTCACCACCGCTGGGTTGATGTCAACGCATACCATTTTTACCCCAGCAGGGGTCATGTTGCCGACGCCGATGGAATGCAGCATGGTGGAGAGCATCAAGATCATATCGGCTCCCTGAATAAGGCTCGAGTACTCGGTTTGAGCCTCCAGCAGGTCCATCTTAGTGTCAGGCAGCGGCCCATCGTCCCGGATAGAGCCCGCCAAGGAGAAAGCGGCCTTGTTGCGAACACATTCATACATGACGCCGCTGGTGAGTATGCCTTGCTCCACCGTCGCCGCAATGCTGCCACAGCGGCGAATGGTGTTGATGGCCTTGAGGTGGTGGCGGTGACCGCCGTGGACTGAGACGCCCCGATTCATGTCCATACCCAAGGAGGTGCCCATCATAGATTGCTCAATGTCGTGGACAGCGATCGCATTGCCCCCCAGCAGGACATGCACGTAGTTCTCGCGAATTAGCTTGGCCAAGTGGCTGCCGCCGCCGGTATGGATCACCACCGGACCCGCCGTCACCACGACTTTGCCCCCCTGGTCTCGAATACGACGCAAGTCCCAGGCGATTTGCTCCACCACAAGCTCCACCCGCCGCTCGCTGGAGACCCCCGACCCCATGAAGCTAAATTCCTCAGCGGCTCGGGTTTTGCGGGCCTCGCTCTTGCGCACCGTCCGCAGACCGTCAACCCCTACCACGACGCGATCGCCGTCCTGTAAGTCCCGCAATAGGGAGCAACGCGCCGTGGTCTGCCCGTTGTCAGAGGACACCACAATGGCTCCATCCATGCGCTGGCCTTCAACCCGGACCCAGGTGCCGTTGACCAGCACTTCGGTAGGGTAAATCGTTGTCACATAGAAGTCGTCAGGGGCAACCCCTGCTTTTACAACCGTTTCAAGCTTGGCATCAGCGGCTTCAGCCGCCGCGATCGCCCCCATGTCAATCAGCTGAGACATAATCTCTTCCATCACCTGATGGCTTGGCGCAGAGATCTTAATGTTGGCGACGGAGGTGTCTTGCCGCTCGTTCCCCAAACTAAAGTCGATTACCTTGAAGCTACCGCCGCCAGTGATCACATAATCCAGCGCTCGGTTGATCAAGCCGGAGTCTAGCAGGTGCCCCTGCAGCCTTACGTTACGGCTCTCAACGGCAGCGATTGAGGTGCTGCTGGGCATGATGGGTTCTGTAGTGCGGAGGGTCAGGCATTTCGCTGCCCCTCCAGCCTTGAGAAATTCGGTCAGGGGCGTCTCTACAACGGTGAAGCCTGCATCACCCAAGCGCTGCTTCAGCTCATCGGTGGCTTGATTAACGACAACAGTTTTGTTGACATCTACGGTGTTGCAGGCAAAATTAACGGCATCTACCTCCCCAATAGGGATCCGCTTCTCGGCAGGAATACGCATTTCAATTAGGCGATTGGAATAAGCGTCGAACGCCGGAGGATAGTACAGCAGGTAGCCATCTGTGAGGGGGCAAAAGCAGGTGTCAAGGTGATAAAAGCGCTCGTCAATCAGGCGTAGGGACAGCACTTCAATATCAAGCCACTCGGCTAAATAGGGGTGAGAATCCAGCTCTGAACGAAACCCGTACCCGGCCCAAAGCCAGCGCCCACCCCGGTCTAACAGCGCGTCCCCAGCACCTTCAAACGGAAGCCCCTTGGGCAGCTCATGCACGGTGTACCCCTCCTCCTCAAACCACTGCTTGAAGTGGGGCTCTTCGCCCTGGCGCTCCGGGTGGAAAAAGCGGCTCAGCACCACAGTTTTGCCCAGCACCAGCCCTGCATTGGCGGTAAATACCATATCGGGCCAGCCCGGCTGTGGCTTGACCAAATCCACGGTGGCATACTGCGTCAACACCTGATAGAGCTTGTTCCACTGTTTTTCAGCGCGATCGCGAGAAGACCGGTGGACGTTACCCTCCATCCAGGGGTTGATCACGTAATCAACGTCGTAGTGGTGCGGAGGGCACATGAGGATGCGAACCGATTGAGTCATGGTGAAGCCTATGGAGGTAGTAGAGCTAGGGGCAAGTAGGGTCGTGGTGCCACAAAACCAGTCGTTAATTATAGAGCACTTTTTGGTGAACCAGACCCCAACGATTAAAGTCTCAAGACAATTGGTTGCCCCTTGACCGAATTAAGGCGGACAACGCCGCAAACCCACAGCACATGCCCTCCCAAACGCCCGCTTTACAACGCGCGGTACATTACGTTCTTTGAAGTTTCACCAGCATTCGCAAATGTCACCGATCTCGCTGCTGTAGACTAGGAGCAAATTTGAGCGGATATGGCATTCGGCTCGGTTCGTTACGTTCTTATGGCTTATGTCCTCATGGACCGGCTTCGCCAACAGGTGGGCCATGCCAGTAGGGGGTTGCACCAATAGCTATCGCCAATTGGTAGGTGCGATCGCCGCCGTCATGATAAATAGTTTTCGATAGGAGCTTCTATTTAATGTCTCATTCAGTCAAGATCTACGACACCTGCATCGGCTGCACCCAGTGCGTCCGAGCTTGCCCAACAGATGTGCTCGAAATGGTGCCTTGGGATGGTTGCAAAGCAGGGCAAATCGCGGCATCCCCCCGGACTGAGGACTGTGTCGGCTGCAAGCGCTGTGAAACAGCTTGCCCAACGGACTTCTTAAGCATTCGGGTCTACTTGGGTGCTGAGACCACTCGCAGCATGGGTCTAGCCTACTAGGCGCAAACGTTTGGCGCTGATTCAGATATGCGGCGCAATAGCTTAGCAAAACGGGGGCATGGCCATTAGCCATGCCCCCGTTTATTGTTTATGATGCTTTTTGGTACCCAGCGATAGGGGTACTCCGACTTCTATCGCAACCCACACCGCCTTGGGTCTACGTTAGGCCAAGCTGACGCTCCCAATCACCACGGGTCGTCGTAGCTCTGGGCTCGCTTCGCTCATGACGACCAAGGGCTATCCTGAGCACGGGGCCAGGAGCTGTCACTGTCGTGCCACAGGACTGCCAGGCCTCGATGAGATGGAGCAAGAGGCCGAACAGGATATAGACGCCGCCTACGGCAGCTGCGAAATCAAATACCAGCGTTGAGAAATCCATAGTTTGGAAGCGTAAATTGTCATCAAGAAACGATGCAGAAGATTCAGCCGACGCGCGCAGATACATCAAAAGCATTCTACCGCAGACGCTCTGAATCTGAGGCTCACTACAGACAACTTATTACCCTACTACAGCGCATTCAGGTGGATATGCTTATAGCCCAGCTTGATTTCAAACTCGTCTCCCGGCTGGAGATTCATCTGCTGAGTGTAGGACGATCCAATGACAATCTGTCCATTTTTTTGCACCCTAGCCCGGTAATCGGCTTCCCGACCTCGCCGGTCCCTTGAACCATTGGGCTCAAGTTGAATACCCTTGGCCTCCAGCAGCGCGTCATAAAATTCTGCCAGGTTCGTCTTTTCCTGGCCTCGTTTGTCCACACTGACGTAGCCACATTCACGGGCTGTTTCTCTCTTGGAAAGATGCGATAGCGTTTCCACTTTTTGGAGCAGCGTTTTACCTGTCAACGGTTTGGCCATGTATCTCTTTTTTCTTACATCAAAAGGCTATATCTATGCGCTCTGCTTGGTGCAAATGGCGATATTGTCCCAATATATCACGGTAGACTCGTGGTTTTCGTTTTACATTATGCAAGTCAGAATACTCAATGATTATCGCCATTTGAGCCCCAATTCAACGGCAATAGTGCGCCATAAAACCGAGAGGGGACGGCGACTAATTTGACTGTCAGATGTTGTAATCAGCACCTATATTCAGTTCCCAAAACTAACGCGATCGCGATCGCACCTGGGCCATAGCCCAATTTTGCGAACTAATCTGACAAATCAGTATTGCAAACCAAATCAGTGTTGTAGAATGATAATCATTCTCATGCCCACGAGCATTGTTTAAGTGTCGTCAAACGCAGCGGCACATGGACTGAGCATGGGCACAACGGCAGATCAGGTTAACTATGATTCAGAGTTGGATGCACAACAAGCGCTTCCCCTGCGGCATGACGGCGATCGCCCTCGTATTGGGTGGCTGTACCGCAGATCCGACCTCCACTGCCGGAGACTCGGCGGCGTCTAACGGCGCGGGAAACGCTCCGCTTCAGGTGGTGACTACTATCCTGCCCATTACGCAATTCACCCAAGCTGTCGTTGGCGATCGCGCCGAGGTGAGGCAGCTGCTGCCCAACAATGTCGGCCCCCACGACTACCAAGCCAAACCCGCTGATGTGCAGGCGATCGCAGCGGCGGACCTGCTGGTGAAAAACGGACTGGGGCTAGAGACGTTCTTGGCGGGATTGATCGAAAATGCTGATAACACCACGTTGGTCACCGTTGACTCTAGTGCGCAAATTGCCACATTGATCAACGAAGACGCCGACCACAATAGCCATGATGGCAGCGCAGAGCCCCATAAAAACCACGAGCATGGTGACGCTGACCCCCATGTTTGGCTCGACCCGAAGCGGGCTGTTATTCAAGTAGAAACTATTCGAGATGCGCTAGTGGAGGCCGATCCGGCAGGAGAAGCGATTTATATAGACAACGCTGCGGCCTATATTGCCCAGCTCCAAGCGCTGGATCGCGATATTACCGAGCAGCTCGCCCCCTATACCGGGCAGACCTATATCTCGTTTCACGACGTTACGGCCTACTTTGCTGACAGCTACGGCTTGACGGCTGAATTTCTAGTCGATATTCCAGAGGAAAATCCCTCGCCAGAAGACGTCCGCCATATTATTGAAACCGTCGAGGCAAAATCGATTGATGTGCTATTGAGTGAGCCGCAGGCTGGAGAAGACGCTTTTGCGGCCCTCGCTAAGGATTTAGATGTAGAGGTGAGCCTGTTTGACCCCATGGAAACGGGAGACGCCTTAAATCCTGATCAGTATCTTGCCATCATGCGCCGCAACGCTACCCAGCTCGAAAGGGCACTAGATAATGACAATTGACCACCGAGGGTTGTAGTGAGAATGCCAGTAAACGAGCCAATACTAACTGCCGAGGGGCTGACGGTATTTCGAGACACCTACGCAGCGATTCAAGAGGTTTCATTTGCCGTAGAGGCCGGAACCGATACAGCCATTGTTGGGCCTAACGGTGCTGGCAAAAGTACCCTGGTACAGGCACTTTTGGGAGTATTGCCCCACCAGTCGGGGCAGGTCTCCGTTCTGGGCCATGAGCTGACGCCGTCGGGTCGTCTCACCCCTGATATTCGGCAGCAAATTGCCTATCTGCCCCAGAGCTTTCTAGTAGATCGCCGCATTCCAATGACGGTGCAGGAGGTGGTGGGGTTGGGATGGGATGCGCCAGGGCTGCGGTTTCCCTGGGTGGGCCATCGGTCACGGCAGCATGCCGTGCGCCAGGCCCTTAGCCGCGTGGATGCCTGGGATATGCGTCATCAGATGATCAGCAGCCTGTCGGGGGGAGAAACAAAGCGGGTGCTGCTGGCCTACTGTTTGGTTCGGCCCCGGCGGCTCTTGGTTCTCGACGAAGCACCTGCTGGACTCGACATGCGGGGGGAAGGGGAATTTTACCAGCTTTTGGGCCAGCTGAAGCGAGAGCATGGCTGGACCATCCTACAGATTTCCCATGACTTGGACATGGTGCGGCGCAACTGCGATCGCGTCATTTGCCTCAACCATACCGTTCAGTGCCAGGGCACCCCAGATGTCGCCCTAGCTGACGAAAACCTCCTGCTCACCTACGGCACTGGCTTTGCACGCTATCGCCATTCCTGCCAGCGCAGCGCATGATGTCTATCCCCACAGTCCTCCAAACGGAATTGACCCGTGTGGTCGACCTGCTCCAATTTCCCTTCATGCAGCGGGCGCTGCTTGGCGGTGTCTTGACCGGGCTGATGGGGGGCTTGATGGGCAGCATTACAATTTTGCGGGAGCTGTCTTTTTTTAGTGAGGCCCTGGGGGAAGCCGCGCTGTTGGGCATCAGCCTCAGCCTTCTGTTTGGCCTCAACTCGTCTTTGGTGCTGCTGCCGTTTGCCGTGGTCTTTGCCCTAGTGTTTGCCTACCTGTTGGAGCACACTAAGCTTTGGACGGACGCACTACTCAGCATTCTCTGCTCGTCGTCGCTGGCGCTATCGGTGATTATCCTCAGCCTGGTCGGACAGTATAAGGGCAGCATTGACAGCCTGCTGTTTGGCGACATTTTGGCGGTGCGGACGGGAGACTTAATCAGCAGCGGCATCCTGCTGTGTATCTGTATCGTGGCAATTAGCCTGACGCTGCGCACCCAGATGATGCTGACGCTGCACGAACCGATGGCGATCGCTCATGGTGTTGCTGTGACAGCCCACCGCCGGGCATTCATTGTGCTGTTGTCCTTAGTTGTCGGCGTTTCAATTAAAACCATCGGAGTGCTGCTGGTGAGCGCCTTCATTGTCATCCCCGCCTGCGCCGCGCGCCTGCTGAGCCACAATTTTACGGCCCACGTCCTGCTGTCCACTGGGCTGGGGGCCGTCAGCGCTGTGCTGGGCATTGGCCTATCGGCCCTATTCAACCTGCCCTCTGGTCCTAGCATCGTGGTGGCACAACTGGCGCTTTTCCTGCTAGCTGGTCTGATGCAAAAAGGCGTTGCCTCTTAGCCTCACTGGCAAATTTGCCGCAGCTGATCGGCAACCCAGTCTGGGGCCTCGAGGGGTATCAGGTGGCCCACGCCAGCGATCGCCACCACCTCTGAACCGGGAATCACCTGCAGAACCTCACTCTCAATCGTGTCATAGGGAATTACCGGGTCATCTTTAGACGCCAACACCGTGACCGGCACGGAAAGCGCTGCCATTTGGTCTGCAATGGAGTGATCCATGCCCTTTAGGAGCCACCAGCGCCAGGCGCTGTCGTCAACAATGACGTGGGTTTTGACGGCGAGGTCATGCTGCTCGGCGCTGAGCTGGCGCTGCGTTGCGTTCGAAAGCGTGGTTTCGGCGTTCTCTTCGCTGGGGTGGTTGTTAAGCATTCGCTGCTTTTCGTCATCGGGCATGGGCTCTCGGGTGGGCGGAGAGGGGGCTACCAAGACAACCCGTTTGGGCGAGCCCTCGCCAGTGGCGGCAATCTGCAGCGCAATTTTTCCGCCCATAGAGTGGCCGACAAGAACATAGTCTTCAACGTTGAGCCGGCTTAGCTCCCTGGAAACAGCGTCAGCGTAAGACGTTAGGGAGGGCTCTTGTAGGGCTGGCGCATTGCCAAATCCGGGTAGGTTGATGGCGATGCAGCGATAGTCTGTCAGCTGCTCCGCAACCCAGCGCCAGCTCTCGGCAGCTCCGCTAAAGTAGTGCAAAAATACAATTGTTTTATCGCCGCTGCCCCATTCAATGGAGAAATCAGCAATCGGGCCGTTGGTCATAGACTTTTTCCATATGTCA
>JBARYO010000641.1:0-5811 GCA_049647905.1 Elainellaceae cyanobacterium
CCCCACTGCTGAGCAGCCTTTCATCCACGAAGTGGATCAGAAAGCCACGCGCAAGCTCAAGGCCCGCCGGACACGTAAAACCGTTTGGTATGGCCTTGGTCTATTTGGCATGGTGGGCTGGTCCGTGGCCATTCCGGCGCTGCTGGGTGTGGCGCTGGGGCAGTGGGTCGATCGGCAAACCGACGGCCCCTATTCCTGGACGCTGATGCTGCTGGCGGCAGGGATGCTGCTGGGCTGCTGGAATGCTTGGTACTGGGTGGACAGGGAGCATCAGCGTGATTGAAAAGGCCGGTCCCTCGGCGATGGAATTGTCCCCCTGTTGTCTTTGGGGCAATGGTAATGATGACCCTCGTCACCTGCACTATCACGCCCCTGTGTCTGCGCCCGCTGATCCAGCGATGGCGACCCTACCTAGAGTTGACGCAATGATAAATCCAGTTACGCTATTTCTACTCGTCCTGGCTGGCTTCGCGCTAGGCAGCGTTTACTTCGGCGGACTGTGGGCCACGCTCAGGCGGCTGCCCCAGTATCGCTACCCGTTTTTCAGCGTGGGGGGCAGTGCCTTGGTTCGCCTGATGGTCTTGCTGGGCAGCGGAGCCTGGCTGCTGCGGCATATCGCCACACCGGCGCTGCCCGCAATCCTATTTCTCGGCGTTGGCGTTTGGCTCAGCCGCATGCTGCTGGTTGTACGGCTGCTGAGGACCATAGAGCTCAACTCTCGTCCCGCTTACGCCACCCCCCATCCCACGACAACAGGGCAAGGCCAATGACGCTTACCCCCGACCAAATCTTGATCCCCATTGGGCCAATCGTTCTCAGCGCCACCCTGGTGTTTACCTGGCTGGTGATGGGGCTTTTAGTCTTGGTGTCTGGGTGGGTGACCCGCAAGCTCTCGACCTCGACACAGATTTCACCGGGGCAAAACCTGCTGGAGGTGCTAGTGGAAGGCATCAGCAATCAGATTCGCGACGTCAGCGGCCAAGACCCCGCGCCCTACCTCCCTTTTGTCGGGACGCTGTTTGTTTTCATTGCCACCTCAAATCTATTGAGCATCCTGCCGGGATACCAGCCCCCCACTGGCTCACTGTCCACCACGGTAGCGCTGGCGGTGTGTGTGTTTGTGGCGGTGCCGCTATTTGGCATTCAGCGGCGGGGGTGGCGGGCCTACCTGCACCAATACCTTGAGCCGACGCCAATTATGCTGCCCTTCAACCTAATCAGCGACGTCTCGCGAATTATCTCCCTGGCCGTGCGGCTGTTTGGCAACGTGATGAGCGGCACTATGATCGTGGCCATTTTGCTCTCCATTGTGCCGTTGCTCTTCCCGGTGGTGATGCAAGCTTTTGGGCTGCTGACGGGGCTGATTCAGGCCTACATCTTTGCGGTGCTGGCCATGGTGTTTATTGCCGCCGCGACAGAGGTGCAAACCCCCAGTGATTCCGCTCCACATGATCTTTCTGACATATTACCGGAGGCATCTAATGACTGATATTGCGCTTGTGGGCACCGCCTCAATTGTGATGGCCTCCCTCACCATTGCCATTGGCTCCATCGCCCCAGCCTTAGGAGAGGCCCGCGCCCTAGCCCAAGCCCTTACCGCGATCGCCCAGCAGCCCGACGAGGGCAATACCATCACCCGCACCCTGTTTGTGGGGATGGCCCTCGTGGAGTCAACCGCCATCTATTGCTTCGTAGTCACGCTGATTTTGATTTTCGCCAACCCGTTTTGGGCCTTCGTCACCGCCAACGCAGGAGGGTAGCGATGCTGATCGACCCCGTAACGGTGCTGGCACAGATCATTAACTTCTTGGTTTTGGTGCTGCTGCTCAAGCGGTTTCTCTACAAACCGATTACCCGCGCCATGGCCCAGCGCCAGCAGACCATCGCCGCGCAGCTTGAGCAGGCCGCGCAGCAGGAAGCCCTGGCCCGCCAGGAAGCCGCGCGGCTGGCGCAGATGCAGCAGGACTTTTCCGCCCACCGCGACCAGCGGCTGGCTCAGCTGCGAACCGAGCTAGACGAGCAGCGGCTGACGCTGTTGGAGCAGGCTAAAGCTGAGGTAAGTGACGCCAAGCACCGCTGGCACCTGGCCCTAGAGCAGGAGCAAGCCGCGGTGCTGCGCCGTTTTCAGCAGCAGGCGATCGCAGTACTCACCCAAACGCTGCGCCGGGCGCTTCAGGATCTGGCGACCGCTCCGCTAGAACGGCAGATGGTGGAAACGTTTCTTGAGCGCCTAAAAACCATTCCCGAGCCAGAGCAGCAGATTTTGCAGCGCGCGCTCCAGCAAAGCCCCGCGACGCTCTACAGCAGCTTTCCCCTTGAGGCGGCAACCCAGCAGGCCATTACATCGGCGCTTCAGGCTCAAACAGCTGAGCGGTCTGCTGAACCATCGTTTGAGGTTGACCCCGCCCTGGGCTGTGGCATCGCGCTCCAGGTGGCGGGCTACCAGATGGCCTGGAATTTAGCCGACTACCTGGATGACTTGGAGCGGAGTGTGGCTGCTGTAGAGCCGCTCGTTGCTACCCCATCTATGGAGGTCCTAACCCCATGATCTCTAACCCAACACCCTCGATAGTTTTGTTGGGTTACGCTGCCGCTAACTCAACCTACGGTTCATCGCCATTGAGTCTTTGAAAGCGCTAATACCATGACCTCCAACCTCCAACCTTTAGTAGCCCAAACCCTCGATCGCTTTAGCCAAGCAGTCGAGCGCAGCACCCCGCAGCTCACCTGCCAAGAGGTGGGCAGCATTACATTTTTGGGGTCCGGCGTTGCCCGAGCTGTGGGGCTGCCCCATGTGCGATCGCAGGAGCGGGTGGTGCTGGCAGATGGTTCCTTGGGGCTGGCTTTCAACCTGGGGCGAGAGGAGGTTGGGATAGTGCTGCTCAACCCTGGGAAGGGAGTGCAGGCCGGAAGCCGCGTCCGGCGAACGGGACGGGTGATGGATGCCCCGGTGGGCGAGGGGCTGCTGGGCCGGGTGCTTGATGCCACCGGGCGGGTGCTGGACGGCGGACTACCCCTAGTGGGGTTAGAGCGCCGCCCCATCGAGCGACCGGCCCCGGCCATTATGGACCGGGCCCCAGTCACGGTGCCGCTGCAGACGGGCATCAAAGTTATCGATGCCCTGATTCCCATTGGTCGGGGGCAGCGGCAGCTGATTTTGGGCGATCGCCAAACGGGCAAAACGGCGATCGCCCTCGATACGATCCTGAACCAAGTGGACAGCGGCATAGTCTGCATTTACTGCGCCATTGGCCAGCGCAGCGACACCGTGGCCCAGCTCATTGCCACCCTGCGCCGCTGCGCCGCCATGGC
Organism: Elainellaceae cyanobacterium; assembly: GCA_049647905.1. GTDB lineage: Bacteria > Cyanobacteriota > Cyanobacteriia > CAKZMO01 > CAKZMO01 > JBCCAG01. Next base: position 3,313 of record JBARYO010000641.1, read on the forward strand.
CTATTGCGTGGTGGTGGTGGCCAGCGGCGAAGCGCCCCCCGGCCTGCAGTACATCACCCCCTACGCGGCTACCACCATGGCCGAATATTTCATGGCTCAGGGCCAAGACGTGCTCATCGTCTACGACGACCTGATTCACCACGCCCGCGCCTACCGAGAGCTGTCGCTGCTGCTGCGCCGCCCGCCCGGTCGCGAGGCCTTTCCGGGCGACATCTTCTATCTGCACGCCCGTCTGCTGGAGCGGGCTACCTGCCTGCGGCCCGAGCTGGGGGGCGGCTCCCTCACGGCCCTTCCCATCGTAGAAACGGAGGCCGGTAACCTATCGGCCTATATCCCTACTAACCTGGTTTCCATCACCGACGGGCAGATTTACCTAACGCCGTCCCTGTTTCAAAAAGGAATTCTGCCGGCGGTGGATGTGGGCCGCTCGGTGTCACGAGTGGGGGGGAAAGCGCAGCTCCCGGCCTACCGCGCCGTGGCCGGAGACCTGCGGCTGGCTTACTCCCAATTTCAGGAGCTAGAGTCCTTTGCCCGCTTTGGCACCCGCTTGGATGACAGCACCCGGGAAATCCTGGAGCGCGGTCGCCGCATCCGCGCGGTGCTGAAGCAAGACCAGTTTCATCCCCTGACGGTAAGCCAGCAGATTGTGCTGCTGCTGGCCGCAAATGAGGGGCTGCTGGACCGGTGGCCGGTGGAGGAAGTTCTTCGGCTCGAATCGCGGCTGGCTGAAGCCGTGGAGGCGCAGTTACCTGATGTCTGCCAACGCATCGCGCTGGGACAGCCCCTCTCAGAGGGCGATCGCCTTGCGTTATTGAAAGCGAGCCAAGCCGCGATCGGCCATACCCCGTAACCCTATTCGTTTTGCCATGCCCACCTTAGATGCCCCGCAGCGCAAAATCCAAAGCGTCGAAGACCTACAGTCCATCGTCAAAACCATGAAGGCGCTGGCAGGGGCCAATATTCGCCAATACGAGAATGCTGTGGCTTCTCTAGCAGAACACAGCCGCGTGCTAAATCTGGCCCTGCAAATCTTGATGATCAATGCGACTGAGGCGATCGCCCCGCTACCCACCCCACCTCGCCGTTTGGGCATTGTCGCTTTTGGCAGCGATCAAGGCATGTGTGGTCAGTTCAACGAAAATCTTGCGGATTTCATTGTCAACCGCCTTGGGAGGCAGGACGTCCCTCCGGCAGCCTTGATTACCGTCGGCTCGCGCCTCACGGACAGACTAACTGCCATGGGACAGTCCACCACCCACTGCTTCCCTGTCCCCAGCTCCCTAAACGGTGTCACGCCTCTTGTCCAGAAGTTGGTGCTCCAGCTGGAAGCCTGGGAAACCAAAGGCCACGTTGATCACATTTGGGGCATCTATAACCGCACTGGTTCAACCACATCGCCGCACCCCGTGCTAAAACAGCTCTTTCCCCTCAGCACCCTCTACCTCCAGAAGTTGGCCCAGTGCCCCTGGCCCTCCCGATGCCGTCCTCAGCTCCTCACCGGCAGCAGGCATCTCTTCTCAGCGATGTTTCAGCAGCATTTTTTCATTGGCCTCTACCGCGCCTGTGCCGAATCCCTGGCTAGCGAAAATGCAAGCCGTCTCGCCTCAATGCAGACCGCTGAGAAAAATATTGAGGAGCGTCTATTTGGCCTAAAGGCGGCGTTTCAGCGGCAGCGGCAGGACCATATTACCGAAGAGTTGCTGGATATTATTGCTGGCTTTGAAGCGCTAACTTGAGAGAGCATTTGAAAAGTCACAAAAGTGCTGCGTTACCCCCTCTAACTCCCCCTTGCTTGCTTTAGGGGATGCGCCACCGAGCCTCCGTCACCCTAGTCCCCGGAGGTGACGGAGGCAACCCCATCTGAACCGGCCCAGGGTGATTCAACCCTGACCATCACAGCGCAAGACATTGGCCCCGTTATGGCAGGAATGACGCTAGAGGAGGCCGGTCAGTCCTGGGCGGTAGGCTTCCCACCGCCTAGCGACGTGGCGATCGCCCGACCAGCTGTATTTATTGCCGTTTGGGAAAGCGCTTGGTGAGGATGCGCATGGTGTTGATGCCGTCGGGGGCAGGCAGGGGGCGGCTCTACTCTTTCGGTATTTCCTTCGGAAACGCTACGCGAACTGCGTAGCCGAGCTGGTGCTGGCGAATCATGTAGTGGTCGATGATGGTGCGGGGGCCGATGGCAATGATTTGCAGGGTGTGGTTGTTGGGGTCTTGGGGCTGGGGGAAGGGATTGGGGCGATAAGGGCTAACGCGATCGCTTTGGTTGAGTCTGGTCATGGGGTTGCTTCCGTAGATGATTGTTTGAGGGTGGGTGGGGCACAGTATGCTGTGCCCGTACGGTTTATTGGGCTGATATCCAATGGGTGAATTGATCTGCCGGTGGGGCTTTCAATTTCCTATTGGATGAATCAGCGATGCCGATGATGGGCCTTAAAACAATCAAGCTACCCCGCTGGTGCCCGAGAAAATTGGGCAGGACAAACAGGGTGGCGC
>JBARYO010000642.1:0-2266 GCA_049647905.1 Elainellaceae cyanobacterium
CCATGCAGATGTTACCCGGCGCAGAGGCTCCAAAGTGGTCAATGCCGATGGAGGCTCCGGCTGAGCCCACATAACGACACCAGCCAAACGTGGTGCCCGCTTCCACAGAAAGACGCTTGGTCACAGCTTTAGGCAGCACTGACTCGCGATAGCTGTCGTCCTGGGCGTCAAACAGTTCCCAAGACGGCATCGAGACCACCCGGACTTTGCTGCCGCTCTCCCGCAGCTGCTTTGCCGCCTCAACACAGAGGGACAATTCGCTGCCGGTGCCGATCAAAATCAGATCTGGGGTACCGCCATCATCAGAGATGACATAGGCCCCCTTCGCGACGCCCTCGATGGAAGTTTCGTCGTAGTTGGGCAAGTTCTGGCGCGTGAACGCAATTCACGTTGGGGCCTTTCGGCTCTCCACTGCAATCTTGTAGGCTCCTGAAACCTCATTGCCATCTGCTGGACGGATGACCGTCAGGTTGGGAATGACCCGCAGAGACGCGACGGTTTCCACCGGCTGATGGGTGGGGCCGTCTTCACCAAGACCCACGGAATCGTGAGTCATGACGTAGATTACGCCTGCCTGAGATAGTGCGGAGATGCGAATCGCCGCCCGCATATAGTCGGCAAATACGAGGAACGTGGCGCAGTACGGCACCAGCCCAGAATTGTGTAGGGCGATGCCGTTGCAGATCGCTCCCATGCCGTGCTCCCGCACCCCAAACCGCAGGTTACGGTTCTCATACTGGCCATGCTGGAAATCCCCAGAAACCTTGATTTCAGTCAGGTTGGAATGGGTCAGGTCAGCAGATCCGCCGATCAGCTCAGGCACCACAGGGGCGATCGCATTAATGGTGGCCTGGGAATGCTTCCGGGTGGCAATTCCTTTGTCGGCGCTGGTATAGGTGGGCAGTGCGTCGGCCCAGTTGGCTGGCAGATCACCCTTTAGCATCCGGTCAAATGCTGCGGCCTCCTCGGGATATTTGTTGCGATAGGTCGTCAGCACATCATCCCATTCAGATTCTAGGGACGCGCCACGATCAATCGCTTTGCGGAAGTGGGCCAGCGCGTCCTCTGGAATTTCAAATGGCCCATGGGTCCAGCCCAAATTTTGCCGAGTAGCCGTAATTTCGTCATCCCCCAGGGCCGCGCCGTGAATACCGGCGGTGTTCGATCGGTTAGGTGACCCGTAGCCGATGATGGTAGTCACCTTGATCAAAGATGGCTTGTCGGTAACGGATTTAGCGGTCTCAATCGCTTTGGCGATCGCATCTAAATCGGTGTTGCCATCTTCCACATGCTGGACATGCCAGCCATAGGCTTCAAAGCGCTTGCCTACGTCTTCAGTGAAGGAAATATCCGTGGAGCCGTCGATGGAAATGTGATTGTCGTCATACAGCGCGATGAGCTTGCCCAAGCCGAGGTGACCGGCCAAAGAGCAGGCTTCGCCGGAAACGCCCTCCATGTTGCAGCCGTCACCCAGAATCGCATAGGTGTAGTGGTCAACCAGAGGGGCATCGGACTTGTTAAATCGCGCTGCTAGGTGCGCTTCAGCCATGGCAAGACCAACAGCGTTGGCAATTCCCTGGCCCAGCGGCCCTGTCGTCACCTCAACCCCTGGGGTCTCAAAATTTTCTGGGTGCCCTGGCGTCCGGGAACCCCACTGGCGAAACTGCTTGATCTCCTCTAGAGGAACGCTGTCGTATCCCGTGAGGTGAAGCAGCGCATACTGGAGCATGCAGCCATGTCCAGCGGACAGCACAAAGCGATCGCGGTTAAACCAGCTGGGATTTTTGGGGTTAAACCGTAAGAATTTATCCCACAGCACAAATGCCATGGGGGCAGCGCCCATGGGCAAGCCAGGGTGGCCCGATTTTGCCTTCTCAACCGCATCGATAGCCAAAAAGCGAATCGAATTGATGCAGAGCTCTTCCAGAGATTGGGTGACGACAGCCATAATCCTCCCGATTGAAAAATAGTAATGAAACGGTAATCAGAGCTTCTCTAGATACCCCCGTATCGGTTCAGTCCCTTAGCAACGTGAGGGTACGATTGCTCTGCATCTGTAACCCTTCTACGTTATTTAAACTGGGCTCAGCATAGCGCAAGGTAACTTTAGCCCATCCGCACTTAAGCGAGATCAGAATAAAATACAGTAAGCATCTATACCTAGATGACTCCTATTTAATAAGTTTATATCTTAATGCGTATAAACTCTATAACTCCAATCACGCGATCCCGCCTGCAAATACCGTTCCTAATCGGCACACCGCTT
>JBARYO010000643.1:0-1586 GCA_049647905.1 Elainellaceae cyanobacterium
CTGCTGCAACCATCGCCCAACCAACGTTTCCCACCACCGTGGTGGATGAGGTAGGCTGCAAATTTGAATTGATGAGCTGCCGATGATCCAAGCGCCACAAACGTCGGTATGAAAACTGTCGCCAACAACAACAACCTGATGGGGCTGTAACTGCATGTGATGAAGGGCTAGGCGAAAGCTCTTCGGTCTTGGCTTGCGGGCTGGACTAATAGCAGCCATCTGTAATCTATTCGACCAGTAATCAGCTCGATGCTTTCGCTTGCCATTTGAAAGAAGAAAAAGCTTTAGCCCTTCTTTTCGAGCTGCTTTTATCCAGTCTTCAGCAAAAGGAGATACATACTGGTCATCTTCAGAGACAATTGTATTGTCTAAATCGAGAATAACTCCCAATATACCCTTGCGTCTCAGCTGGGCAATATCAATGTTGGTAACGCGGTGTAGTCGTATTTGAAATCGCGCGTGCGATCGATTGCGTGACGGTGTCACTGACAGAATCCTCATGAGCATTTAGGTTGATCTAGTATTGGTGTCTTCAGCGCAACACATCAAGCCGGTCAGAGAACACCCTGTACATTTAGCATCATGATTGTGAACACCGTGATGCCCCAAGCGATGACTGTCAAGGCAGTAGGTAAATCTGTTAGCAAAACCTCTTCAGGTCGCTCAGTTGAGCTATCCCGATCGCTTCGCTGCTGTCGCATAGCAGCTTCGTGGGGGTCGCTGAGGAGTTGATAACGGAATATACCGTAAATTACAAACGGTAGGCTCAACATCATCCAAGGGGTAGTTGCTCCTCGAACAGCTGGCCCGGAACTCCAAAGGGCGTAGCACATAATCGCCCCAGTGGTTACAGAACTTTCCATCCGCGCCAATAAAAGATGGGTATATCGGTAAAGCACTTTCCTCGATTTGCTTCCTTTAAGTTCCGATACCCGTAGTTCCGCTTTACGCTTTTCAATGCCTAGAAACAGAGCCAACATTGCCACGCACAGGAGAAACCATGGTGAGACAACTACATTAGTCGCCGCTGCACCTGCGCAGGCGCGAAAAATAAACCCAGTGGCAATGGCAATAACATCTAAAATAACTTTGTGCTTTAGCTGTAAGTTATAGGCTATTTGTAGGACAGCATAAGAGGCCAGAACGAGTCCTAGGTAAGGAGACAGCAGCGTTCCAAACGACAAACTCCCGATTGATAGGGCGATCGCCATGGCAATTGCAACGGGCACTGTTACGGCACCAGATGCAATCGGACGATAGCGCTTTACAGGATGTCGACGGTCTGATTCTACGTCAAGAATATCGTTGACAAGATAAAAACAGCTCGATAGGCTGCAGAATAGCACCAACGCAATGGTGGCGTTTATTAGCGTTGGTAAGGTGAGCTGAAACGCAAACAGAGGGGCCGCGTATATGACAAGGTTTTTAGTCCATTGCTTGGGGCGAAGCGCCTTAATATGAGAAGCTAAGAGACCCTTTTTTTCGACAGATTCCATCAGATTTTGCTCTTTGAACAGCAGAAAGCACAAGAAAAACAAACTGAATTTGCGGCAAACAAAATCGCTTCGACTTAAGCGTTAGTCGAT
>JBARYO010000644.1:0-3069 GCA_049647905.1 Elainellaceae cyanobacterium
GGTCAAGACTAGCCAGCAGGTGGGGTTGGACCAAATTATTGGCTTCGACATGGGGGGCACCTCTACTGATGTGTCTCACTTCAACGGCGAATATGAGCGCACCTTCGAAACCGAAATTGCCGGGGTGCGGCTGCGATCGCCCATGCTGTCGATCCACACAGTGGCGGCGGGGGGTGGTTCTGTCTTGTCGTTTGATGGGGTGAAGTATCGGGTAGGGCCAGAATCGGCTGGCGCGCAGCCCGGCCCTATGTGCTATCGCCAAGGTGGACCGCTGACGGTGACGGACTGCAACGTGATGTTGGGGAAACTGCAGCCTGACCTGTTTCCCAAGGTGTTCGGAACGACGGGAGACTTACCCCTCGATCAGCAGGCGGTGCAGCGCGCGTTTGCCCAGCAGGCTGAGGTGATTGCCCAGCGCACTGGGGATACCCGCACTCCTGAGCAGGTGGCCGTGGGCTATTTGACCATTGCCATCGACAAAATGGCCAGCGCCATTAAGAAAATCTCGGTGCAGCGGGGCTATGACGTCACAGACTACACCCTCTGCTGCTTTGGCGGAGCGGGGGGGCAGCATGCCTGCCTCATCGCTGACGCTTTGGGTATGAAACAGATTTTTCTGCACCCTTACGCTGGGGTGCTATCCGCCTATGGCATTGGCCTAGCCGATGTACGCAGCTTAACGGAGAAAGCGGTTGAGGTGACTCTGACGGTGGCGGCGTTGCTCCAGGTGAATCAGGTTTTGGACGAGCTGGCGGCGGCTGGGCGACGTGATCTTGAGCGCCAGGGCATGATGCCGGAGCAACTGCAGGTGATACGTAAGGCCCATCTACGCTATCCCGGCACGGATTCCGCTTTGCGAGTGACCGTAGGCACCCTTGAGGAGATGCGATCGCGGTTTGAGGTGCAGCACCGGCAGCGCTATGGCTTTGCATCGCCACAGTCGGATCTGGTGGTTGAGGCGGTGTCGGTGGAGGTGATTGGGCAGGCCCAAGCGTTGGACGATGCTTGGCTACCGCCAGAGCGCAGCGGACCGCTGATTCCCACCACAACGGTGCAGTTTTATAGTGGTCATCGTTGGCATGAGTCGCCGGTTTATCAGCGGCAGGATCTACGCCCCGGCGATACGATCTGCGGCGCGGCGCTAATTGTTGAAGCGACGGGCACGAATGTCATTGAGCCTGGTTGGGAGGTAACCCTCACGGCCCAGAACCATTTAATCATGCGGCGCGCTGGCGCTGAACCGACAGAGGCTAGACAGCTTGAGATGCAGCCCGAAGCCCAGCCTGATACGTCGCCTGATCCAGTATTGCTGGAGATTTTCAATAACCTGTTCAAAGCGATCGCAGAGGAGATGGGGATTACGCTACAGAACACCAGCTACTCCGTCAATATCAAGGAGCGGCTAGACTTCTCCTGCGCCCTGTTTGACGGAGCGGGCCAGCTGGTGGCCAATGCGCCCCATATCCCGGTTCACTTGGGCTCCATGGGCGAAAGCGTTAGCAGCTTGATTGCCGCGCGGCAGCTGCAGCCGGGGGATGTGTACCTCTCTAATAATCCCTACAATGGCGGTACCCATTTGCCCGATGTCACGGTGATTACGCCGGTATTTTTGGCGTCAGATACCCCAGCTTTTTACGTTGCCTCCCGAGGCCACCATGCCGACATCGGCGGCATTACCCCCGGTTCTATGCCGCCCTACAGCCGATCGATTGAGGAAGAAGGCGTCCTGCTAGACAATGTGCCTTTAGTCATTCGGGGGCAGATCCAGGAGGATGACCTCTTGCACCGCCTCACCTCTGGTCCCTACCCCGCCCGCAATCCATCCCAAACCCTCGCAGACTTGAAGGCGCAAATTGCGGCCAATGAGCGGGGCATCCAGGAGCTGCGGCGCATCAGCGATCGCTATGGGCTGTCCGTGGTGCAAGCCTATATGGAGCATGTGCAGACCAATGCTACCGCCGCAGTGCAGCGGGTGATTCAAACCCTCACCGCTGGTAACTTTACTTACCCTATGGACAACGGCAGTGTCGTTCAGGTACAGGTCACCATTGATGCCAATAAGCGTACGGCCCATGTCGATTTCACAGGGACCTCCCCCCAGCAGGACTCAAATCTCAATGCCCCTTTAGCCATTGGCAAAGCCGTCGTCCTGTATGTTTTCCGGACGCTGGTGACGGATGAGATCCCCTTAAATGCAGGCTGTCTAGCCCCCATTACGATCACGATTCCCCAAGGCTGTATGCTGAACCCGCGCTACCCGGCTGCGGTGGTGGCGGGCAATGTGGAAACCTCCCAGGCGATCGCCAACGCCTTGTATGGTGCGTTGGGGGTGATGGCCGCAGGTCAAGGGACGATGAACAACCTAACCTTTGGCAATGAGGAGCACCAATACTACGAAACCATCTGTGGCGGGGCGGGGGCTGGTCCAGACTTTGACGGGGCGGACGCTGTGCAAACCCATATGACCAATTCCCGGCTGACGGATCCAGAAGTGCTGGAGTGGCGCTTCCCGGTGCTGGTGGACGAATTCAAAATTCGCGCTGGCAGTGGTGGCATAGGGCAGCATCGGGGCGGCCATGGTGTTGTCCGGCGGCTGCGATTTCGCGAGGCAATGACGGCGGCAATTTTGTCGGGGCATCGGCAGGTGCCACCCTTTGGCTTGAACGGTGGCGCAAGCGGAAAGACGGGGCGTAACCTCCTGGTGCGGCGCGATGGTCAGGAAGAGCCGTTAGCCGGAAATGCCCAGGTGACGATGGAGCCGGGGGATGCAATCGTGATTGAGACCCCTGGCGGCGGCGGATTTGGCCCAGCGGAATAGGCGAATAGCCTCAGCTCACTCCAGCAAACTCCGCTGATATAGCGGTTGAACAGGGCGGGCATTGGGGGTAAATGTTCTTTTGAAGGCTTCAATTTGAGCGCTAGAAACCTCAACAGGGGTTTGAAACACAACCCATTTGACAATCTCGGAGCAGGGCGGTGTGGTGAGGGAACCAAAGTAGCGGAACAGGCGGCGCTCTTCGGGGAGTAGCTTGGCGATCGCCACCAACACCTCAGGGAACAGCTTGGGGT
>JBARYO010000645.1:0-4356 GCA_049647905.1 Elainellaceae cyanobacterium
GGGTTTACCGTCTGAATCGGCAGTGAACCGGTCAATATATTGTTTTACCGCCGCCTGCCATGACGAATACGACGAACGCTTCTCAGTCAGATTCACCATTAGACCAGGGTCCCGATCTGGTGTTAGAACCGCCGCAAGAGGATGCTTCAGCTGCAACGCACCGCTGTGAATCTAGACCCTGGGGCTCTTTTACTGTCTTGGAAGAAGGCAAGGGCTACAAAATTAAGCGGGTTGAAGTCAACCCCGGTGAGCGTTTGAGCTTGCAGATGCATTACCACCGGAGCGAGCATTGGATTGTGGTTTCCGGCACGGCCCGCGTGATCCGCGGCGACGACTCTACTTTGATCTGCAGCAACCAGTCGACCTACGTGCCAGTCTGTACCCCGCACCGGCTAGAGAATCCGGGCGTGATTCCTCTTGTATTAATCGAGGTGCAGAATGGAGAATACCTGAATGAGTCTGATGTCACGCGCTTTGATACGTCATCCAGCGAGGATACGCCTTGAGTTGAATCCGTGCGTCAATCCCGCTGCGCGCTAGCGCGATGGACGAGGACACCACTCGGGCAAGGCCAAGTTGGACAGTCTGTGCCTATGGCGCTTCTGAGTGTCACAAACCAAATTTTGTTGAACGGCACTGACATAGATCTCGCGACGGCTATGGGACAGGCGGCGCGCGTCAGGAGACATGAATACAGCGATCGCGGCTGTGGCTATGGCGGCGGTTAATAGACGCTTCATCGGACAGATCCTAGGCAATCTAAGGGGACAAAGGATGCCATCTAGGTCAGATTAGCCGACTCCACTAGGGATTCTGTTTGGCCTGTGGAGCTTTTGCAGACTGTCCATAGCAACGTGACGGTTACTGTGTCGTGTCAGCATCTTGTGCGATCAGCCCATGGCTTAAGACCGATGGCAGGACCAACGTCTCAGCCCACAAAGCACTAGCGATATACTGAGGGCGCAGGTGAGGTAGGGGCAAATGAGGTGGGGGCAACCGAGGTCGCAACCTTTTTTCCAGCCTCCACTAACTGCGATACACCTCTCAACGCTCCATCTACCGCCGTCTCAAACCCGTCTGCCATGGTTTCTATCGCCCGTAAAAATCTCTTCGAGGATATTCCTCGCTTCTTGGTTGCGCAGGCAGGCATTATGTTCGCCGTTAGCCTCGTGACAATTCAAATCGGTATTCTCAAGGGGTTTACCCGGTCCACAACCCGCATTATTGAGAGTTCTAATGCGGACATTTGGCTGACAGGGGAGGAGATGGTCCACTTTGAGCTGACCCAAAGCATTCCGCTAGAGACACAGGTGGAAGCCAAGACTGTTGATGGCGTGGCTCGGGCAGAAGCTATGGTCCTCGCCAGCGGGCGATGGCAGGGGCCAAATGGAAAGATCAGCACCGTGCGCATTGTAGGATTTTCTCCCTCAGGTAAGCTTTTCAGACCTAGCCAAATTGTGGCCGGTGACTTACCCAAGGTGGCTAAGCCCTTTAGCTTCATGACTGACCCAACCAATTTGGATGCCCTGAAACTAGAGGCTGTTGGTGGGCAAGGTGAGATCAACTCAGCACCGGCAACCTTGGTGGGTCTTACTCGAGATACGCAGTCCATCGCCTCTAGCTCAATGATCTTTACGTCCTTAGAGAACGCAAAAGCCTACGCCACAGCAGGGTTGACCTCTAGCGTATCCTGCGATGTTCAGGCTGGGGGAGACAACTTGAGGTGCACCACAACCTACACCCGTGATGAAGATGAGGCGATTCCCGACCTTCAGCCCCTATCGATTTCTGATCCAGTATCCTATGTCCTGATCCAGGCCGATTCCGGTCAAGACGTAGCTCAGCTGAAGCAGCGACTAGAATCAGCGTTTCCAGACGTTCAGGCGCTAACTCAAGAGGAAATGTTGACCATCACGCGCCAGTATTGGCAGCTGCGCACAGGGATTGGCTTTATTTTGGGTTTGGGAGCGGCTGTTGGCATGATTGTTGGCATTGTGATTGTCGGACAGATTCTCTACTCGTCTGTGTCTGACCATATTCGGGAGTACGGCACTCTTAAAGCGATGGGGGCTTCCGACCAGATGATCTATGGTGTCATCATTGAACAGGCGCTATGGATGGCTGTCCTAGGCTACATCCCCAGTATTTTGCTGTGCTTTGGCCTCGGCGCTTGGACCTTCTCGACCCAAGGGATCATGATTTTGATTACGCCAGCGGTATCAGCAGGCATCTTTGGGATCACTGTCGTCATGTGCGTTGGATCAGCCCTATTCGCTATCCAGAAAGTGACCCATGTCGATCCGGCGATTGTTTTCAAAGCCTAGCGTTACTCCTGATGCTGGTTTTGAACCACCATCCCGCGTCCCTAATCGCAGTAGCGTTTAATACAGCATTGCGCCATGACGACTCGATACGTTGCTTAAAGACTTCGTAGAGTTTTATGGTGAGTTGAGAGCAATTGTTTACAATAAGCAATATCGGTGGATTTCCCCTTTCCGCTTCTCCCCACACACCTAAAATAGATGTGTCACATGGTTTTGAAATGACGGCTCAATTGCGCAAGAATCAAAAGCTAAGCCACCAGGGGGAGTTACAGCAGTCACTCAGTGGCGATCAAGCAGCGATCGCTGCCTCGAATGTGTCGATGAGTTTTGAGGTGGGCGATCAGACGCGCACTGTGCTGGATCAAGTTTCCCTGTCTGTTGCTGCAGGCAAAATTCAGCTGCTCATGGGGCCGTCCGGTTCTGGCAAAACGACGCTGTTATCGATCTTAGGCGGGATCTTGACACCATCTTCGGGGCGCGTCAGGATTTTCGGAAACGATATTACCCAGATGTCTCGTAGTCAGCTCGCGAGTTTTCGCTTACTCAATATTGGCTTTATTTTCCAGGGCTTTAACCTTTTCCCAGCGCTAACCGCAGCAGAGAACATTGAGGTTGTCCTCAAAATGCAGGGCAAACATGCCCATTCCCGACGAAAAGCCTACGATTTGCTTGAGCAGGTGGAGCTTGCGCACCGGGCAGATGCCTACCCCCGCAGCCTATCCGGTGGCCAAAAGCAGCGGGTGGCGATCGCGCGAGCGCTAGCGGGCCAACCCCCCATTGTCATGGCTGATGAACCAACGGCATCACTGGATTCTAAAAGCGGGTATGCTGTCATTTCTCTCCTGCGTCGCTTAGCGAAAGAAGACGGAACGACCGTCCTCATTGTGACCCACGATCCGCGCATCCAGGATGTAGCTGATGACGTCGCCTATTTAGAAGATGGGAGATTGGGGGAGAGAGGTGATATATCGCTGACGGCACCGTAGAGCGCACAAGACTGCTATAGCGGAGCCGCTCCTAGGGCGGTAACCGTCAGCGTCGTGACGCCTTAGGCTGAAGGATTTTCAGAGGAATCCGGGTCGAGTTCCCAACGCTGCTCATCCCTAGCCTCCATCTTTTCCAACCCGGCAACAGGCTGGCGATCGGGGTAGCTGACTCCTACCGCTTCTCCCAAATTGCCAACAACGTTTTGGCCTGGTGTGGGTGCCGTGCCGCCAACGGCCTCTTCTCCGCTGACCTTAGCCTGACCTTGGTCTGAGAAGGTGTCTCCCCCCGTTGTCGGCGCACCAGCGGCGATACGGGCGTCCGTCTGCGCTGCTGTCGGATCGATGTCTAAATTTGGTTCTGTGGAACGCTTGTCTGTCATTGTTTACGTTGTCCTGATACAAGTTCTGCTCACTGTCTCCGATATAGCAAACTGTTCCCCGTTAATGCCACCTCAAAAAGGTAGAAAGTCATTAGGCTAGGCGGATTAGCAGAAATGAACTGTCCTGGTACCTCGTGCATTTCCCGTCCCTTGTTACACTGAAGATCAAGCCCTAAAGCCCGTTCTTTTATTTTTTGCCCTGCCCAATATGCAGCCAACCGACCCGAGCAAATTTACGGACAGCGCCTGGGACGCCATTGTTAATTCACAAGACGTCGTTCGTCGCTTTCGCCAGCAGCAGCTTGAAGTCGAGCATTTGGCGATCGCGCTACTGGAGCTGCAGGATAGCTTTGCCAATCAATTGTTGAGTCTTTTGGGGGCAGATGCGTCCCGGCTAGAGCAGCAGCTTACCGCCTATGCCAAGCGTCAGGCCAAGGGCCCTGACGGCGATCAGCTTTATCTGGGACGGTCGTTGGACCAACTATTAGACAGAGCTGAGAGCATTCGCCATAATTCAAGCGCCGAGGCGATTGATGATGAGCACTTGGTCCTGGCATTATCCCGGGACGAGCGCATTGGGCGACGGCTTTTTCGCAATGCTGGCATCGATTTGACCCATCTAGACGCAGCGGTGGAAGAATTGCGGAGTCAGCGGCAGCTCAAGGC
>JBARYO010000646.1:0-2247 GCA_049647905.1 Elainellaceae cyanobacterium
TTTGGGCTCCTCTTGCATTTATCCCAAGCTGTGCCCCCAACCCATGAAGGAAGAGCACCTGCTGACGGGTCTTCTGGAGCCCACCAACGAACCCTATGCGATCGCCAAAATCGCAGGTCTAAAACTCTGTGAGAACTACTGTCGTCAATATGGGGCGAACTTCATTTCGGCTATGCCCACCAACCTCTATGGCGTCAACGACAATTTCGACTTAGCTAACTCCCACGTTCTGCCTGCCCTGATGCGCAAGTTCCACGAAGCCAAGCTTGCTGGAGAACCCACGGTGACGGTGTGGGGCACCGGGACGCCGCTGCGGGAGTTTCTGTACGTGGATGATTTGGCCGACGCTTTGGTGTTTTTGATGACGACCTACAACGATGTGGAGTTCGTCAACGTGGGGACAGGCCAGGAGGTGTCGATTCGAGAGTTGGCGGAGACGATGAAGGCGGCGGTAGGCTTTGACGGCGAGCTGGTGTTCGACACCTCTAAGCCCGACGGCACGCCCCGCAAGCTCCTAGATGTGTCCCGGCTGCGAGAGGCGGGCTGGGAAGCGCAGACATCGCTAAAAGGCGGCATTGAGGAGATGTATGCCTGGTTCGTGGAAAACTACGACCAGATTCGCGGTCGGGTTCCTGTTGAGGTGTAGCCATTAGCCTTGAAGCGATCGCAAAAAGCCGCTGATGTTCCTATCGAGCAGCGGCTTGAATTATTAGCGTATTACCTCACATGGCAAACTCCAGAACCATGACGCTATCCGGAACGCTGAGCTGTACCGCTCGAACAGTCTGCTCTAGCGGTGCCTCAGCGTAGGCAAACATATCATCATATTGATATACAGCTGCGGGGCGGGCATTGAAAGGGAGCTTGACCGTCAATTCATCAGGCGCGACGTCAAAATTTTCATCATCGGGATTGTAGCTTTCCACCTCCTGCCACAGCAGCAGGTAATAGTGGTCATCGCTTTTCTGTAACAGAAGGTGATGGGTTGAGGATTGTTTGCCCTCGAACGCAATATTGACTGGCCTAAGCGTCACCTCAGGCGATCGCCATAGCCGCTCCTCAGCGTTCCAGGATGACTCCTTGAGAAGAGAAAGCAAGCTTTTAACTGCAGTATAAGCTGGCTTTGGACGCAGCTGAAACTGCGACTGCCCATTGATGCTATTCTCCCCTGGCTCAGCCGCCACCAATCCCCAACCATCTACGGTATCCCTTACAATTTCATGGAGGAATGTCCGCTCTATCTCTTGGGTCAAGAAATACTCTGCTAGCAGTCTTGATGTGTACTTTGCAGCAGTTTCTTCACTAATTTCACTTGGCGCATCTTTTTTGGTAAAATACCCCGTTTCCGTGGCCCAGATGGGCTTTTCTTGTGTGCAGCCATCAACGCGCTCTAAATGCCAATCCAATGTGGCGGTGGGATGCCGCATGTAGGGATAGTTGGGATAGGGGTGGAGGTTACCCAAATCAGCACTGTCGGCAAATGAACCTAGCGCCGACTGACAGTACTCTGTATGAATTAGCGACGGTGCAATAACAGGGCGTGATGACAGTGCTCCGACAGCCCTAACGGCATTGTAGATGGTATCTTGGTAAGATTCTAAATTAGCCGCCCAATTGTCTTCCCGCTCATCTGGCTTGTGATGCCTATCGTATTCGTTGGGGCCTTCGATCGCTTCAACCATGTCCCGAACGTTGATGGTTTTACCCTGTTCTGACGTGATTTCTCCGTTGGCATACCAATCGACCATAGCGCTGGTCTTACTGCCATCAAGAACATCATCTTTCCTAAAGTCAACGCCTGCAATAAAGGTCATCCCGTGGTCAAGAGAGAGGGTTGCTAAGCGTGGGTTGACGTAGCTGATGGTGGACTGTAAATCGGGATGGGGGATGCGATCGCGCAGGTGACGTATCCCGAGATCGGCAATCAACTGCCGACTGTTTTGTTTAGGATTAGGGTTTTTCCAATTGGTTGATGTCGGCCAATCGGAATAGCTCATGCGGACATTAAGGCCAACAGAATCAACGAATTTGTCGGCGGAGTAGGGAACTTCGGGTTCAGCAGCTTGGCTCAAAAGTATCCAAGTGAATCCAGCCAATAGCAAACCTGACAAGAAAAAGCTGACAAGCTTGATTATGCTCCAATGGGTCAGGCGATAAATAGCAGCTTTAACCATAGTTTTGCGTTGTTAAGTGGCTGACCATAAGTAAATAGTGTTGGGGGTTCGCCCCCGCCGGGGGGCGAACCCC
>JBARYO010000647.1:0-1602 GCA_049647905.1 Elainellaceae cyanobacterium
TGTATCGCTGGATGGGAGGAATACTGCCCTACGCCGATAGCTGGGTTTGGGCAATGCGGGCGCTGCCGGCCTTGTTCGGAAGCCTGATGATTCCCCTGGGGTATGGGTTGGGCCGTCTGGCGGTGTCACCGCGTGTTGGGCTGGCGACGGCGGCGCTCATTGCCGTCTCACCCTGTGCCGTCTACCTGTCTCAGGAAGCGCGCCATTACACCTTGCCGATGGCATTGATCGCCGTCGCCCTGGGACTGCTGCTTCGGCTTCAGCAAGCCCCAGAGAGCCCCGGCCGCCGGACTAGGGGCGGGCTATGGGTGGCTTGGGCCATAGTCAATCTCATCGGCCTCTACGTCCACTACTTTTTTTTGCTGACGGTGGTGGCTCAGGCAATAGCCTTTAGCCTGTGGGTCGGGCAAGGGGCTGGGGACATGAAGCCATCGTCTCGGCGGACCTATCTGCAAGGCTTGGGGATTGCCCTAGTGATTATCGTTCTCGGTTATCTGCCGTGGCTGCCCACAATGCTGAGCCACCTCAGCCGCCCTGAGACCGACTGGCTCAAGCCCTACAATCCTGACTGGCGCGATCGCCTTGCGCCACTGTATCAAATTCCCAGCGGCTGGATTTTGTCCGTCGTGGCCCTGCCCTTAGAGAACCAACCCACCGCGATCGCCGTTCCCGCCGCGATCGGTATGCTGGTAGTCGGCGTTGGGTTGGGCGGGTATACGGTTCGAGGGCTGTGGCAGCTGCGCCGTTCGCCAGCGATTCGCTTTCTGGCGACGTTTGTGGGGGGAGTCCTGCTTCAATTTCTGGCGATCGTCTACGTCCTAGACAAAGACATCACCGCCATCCCCCGCTACAACTTTGTGTACTACCCTGCACTGGTGGTTCTAATTGCCGCTGGGCTCACCGCAAGCCCTCAGAAGGCTATTGAAAAGGGGCAGAGAAGCTATAGCCTATGGTCCCCCATCACCGTGGCCCTACTCGCCGGAGTCTTGAGTAGCCTGCTTGTCGTCCAGGGAATCGTATTTCAAAAAGGCTACCGCCCCGACCAGGTGGCCCAAGACATAATATTCGAGGTCGATGTCCCTATTCTGATGGCTGTTAGCTATCAATCGCTGCAGGAAGTGGCCTTGGGGCTGAGCTTTGCCCTAGAGCTGCAGCGGCAAACCGACAGGGACGCGGCAGCCCCAAGCCAGCCCGTGGCCTTAGCGTTTGTCTATCGCGAAGGAGGCTACGGGCCGGTGTGGCAGCAGTTTCTGCAGCTGCAGCCCGATCTGCCGCTGCCGCTCAATCTCTGGGTTGTGGCTTCCCCAGGCATGAAAACGAAGGATTATCCCAACCGCCTGCGCCTGCGTATCCAGACCGGTGGCGCAATCCAAACCGTTGGCATAGGGCGCTGCGCCATCGTGCCCGAGCGCTTCAACCGCATTGGCTTTCCCTACCAGCTGTTTCGCTGCCAAGCGCCAGGGCAGCCCCCTAGGCAACCCTCCAAACAACCTTCTGGCGAATAGGCCTGGCCCGAGCGGCTGAACATCCGCATGTCCTCGACGTAGTTAGATGGGTCTTGAGCCACCCACCCCATGTCAGAGTTTTCCCGCACTTCAAAGT
>JBARYO010000648.1:0-4297 GCA_049647905.1 Elainellaceae cyanobacterium
CAAGTCTCAGATCGTCAATGGGACTAGAGGGCAAGAAAGTTATTCTATTTGTTGGTAGATTTACTAAGGTCAAGCGCATTGATTTTCTTCTTGAAACTTTCTCTTTACTGCAGGCGCAGCATCCTGAGTTTCACCTACTGCTTGTTGGGACAGGTGGCGAAAAGTACGTTTCTGGAACAGAGCCAAACGTAACGTATTTTGGCTCTGTCTCAGATCCGGACAAAATGGCTCAGATTTATATCGCTTCCGACCTATTTATATTTCCAGGATTAGTTGGTTTAGCTCCGTTGACTGCTCTTTGCTATAGCCTACCGACGCTGACTATAGCTGCGGATAATCACAAACCAGAATTTGAGTATTTAACGGCTGAGAACTCATTAGTCTTGGATGCCTCAGTAACACCTCAAGACTATGCTGATAGTATTGCCAACCTTTTTCAAAAAGACAGCAACAAAATCCAGCACTTAAAAGATAATGCATGGAACAGTATCAAGCATTTAACTATTGATAATATGGCTCGTAACTTTATTAATGGAGTTGATCAAATTCTCGATATTTGATGGTTTGCCGCTATACAAAAGCAAAGACTATTTTTTAACTATCTAGATCAAAATTGTGGCCCCGAACTTTAGAACATATATTTATTTGTAGGATTACAAGCGCGTTTCATGTCCAATAAACTCACATGGTATTTGAATAGGCTACAGGCTATGTCAGCCGGTGAAATATTGTCGCGCAGTAAGCTGGCCTCAAAAAAGTATTTTTGGCGACGACGATCGTCCTGGAATGCGCCACCTCCCAAGCATCTTCCTAAACCTACATGGCATCTTCCTGATATCAACTTCAAAGCTACTGAGCCTGGTTGCTTTCAAAATATTATCGAAGAAGCAGATAATGTTTTGAATGGACATTATCGTCTATTGAATGTTGATTTCGGAGAAGAGAAAGTAAACTGGTATCTCGATCCTGTCTCTGGTAGGGTTGCACCTCTAAAGTTTGGCTTAGATATTGACTACAGGGACTACGATCTGGTTGGGAACGTAAAGAATATATGGGAAAAGAGCAGACATCATCACTTGACCGTTATAGCATTAGCATATGCAATGACAGGCAATGTTGCCTATAGCAACTTTATTGAGCTGCAGTTATCAGATTGGGTTCAAAAAAATCCTCCTTTGTCAGGAATCAATTGGTCAAGTTCGCTAGAATTCGGTGTTCGCCTTATTTCCTGGACTTGGATCGAAAGGCTCATCCGAAGTTCAACTGCTCATGAGCATCTCTTCGGGGCAGACGGAGTTCTTTGGACGTCTATTTACTGGCACCAGTGGCTTATTTCGCAATATTATTCTCCAGGGTCATCTGCTAATAACCATTTAATTGGAGAAATGGCCGGGCTATTTATATCAGCGTACCAATGGCCAGTATTTCCAGAGTCATCGCAGTGGCAAGGTTTGTCGCGAGAGAGTCTCGAAAAGGAAATTCACAGGCAGACTTTTCCGAGCGGATTAAACCGTGAGCAAGCATTTTCATACCAAATCTTTTCTCTGGAGTTCTTCTTGTTAGCCGGTTTAGAAGGTGAAAGATTCGGAGCACCCTTCTCGTCGGCTTACTTGGCTTTAACCAAAAAGATGTTTGAGATTATTCCTCAGGTT
Organism: Elainellaceae cyanobacterium; assembly: GCA_049647905.1. Taxonomy (GTDB): domain Bacteria; phylum Cyanobacteriota; class Cyanobacteriia; order CAKZMO01; family CAKZMO01; genus JBCCAG01. Next base: position 1,653 of record JBARYO010000648.1, read on the forward strand.
ACTGACATTGGAGGCAACTTGCCTAACTACGGAGATGAAGACAATGGAATGGCTTTGCAACTGCGTCCACTTTCAAGCGATCGCTTGAGCTGGCTCTATCGCTTAGGAACCGAATGGTTGGGGGCCAATCTTCCAGATCTTCCAGAAACGGCAGGTGCAATACCAGCTGCTGTTATCGGCGCCGGTATTAAAGACCAAAGCGAGCACCATAGCGCTACCAACTTCGACTATAAGCCTGTCGGTTTAGAAGAGGAAGGTCTTTACCTGCTAGCCTCAGATCGGGGCACTAGTAACGAGATTTTTTGCCTCGCTGATGCTGGTCCCGTCGGTTTTTTATCTATCGCAGCTCATGGGCATGCTGACGCCCTGTCTTTTGCACTAAGCGTAGGCGGGACTCCTGTTATCGTTGATCCTGGCACTTACACCTACCATGCTGAGCCTGCATGGAGATCATATTTTAAGAGTACAAAAGCCCACAATACAGTAGAGGTTGACGGCGTCAGCCAATCAGAGTCTGCTGGGATATTTTTGTGGACAAGGAAAGCAAGCTGCAAGGTTTTAAGCTGGCAACCATCGCCGAAAGGGGGAACGTTAGTAGCACAGCATAATGGCTACACTAGATTACCTCAGAAAGTGCTTCATCAGCGTGAGCTTACGCTCAAAGATAGGCAACTTGTCCTATGCGATGAGTTGCGGGGCGATGGAGTACATGACGTAGAGTGGCGGCTACATTTTTCACCGATTTGCGATCTTCGATTGAGCAGCGAAGTATGCACTGTCAAATGGTCGGAAGGCTCTATGGATATTCGTTTGGATCCTCAGTTGAAGTATTCAGTTATACAGGGAGAAAGCGATGGGGGGTGGTTCTCCGCCGGGTTCAATTTGAAGGAGGCGGCTTACACCTTAGTCGGCAAGCTCAACACGGAAGTTCCTATCAGCTTAGAACATAGTTTGGAGATTTTATTGTGAAAATTAGCATCTTTGGTCTCGGTTACGTTGGTGTAGTGACGGCAGCTTGCTTCGCGCGGGATGGACATAAGGTTATTGGAGTCGACGTCAACCCAGAAAAAGTTAGTCTTATCACCAAAGGGGAGTCGCCTATTATAGAACCTGGGTTGAGTGAGCTTCTCAAAGAAGGCGTCAACTCAAATCAAATTCGTGCCACAGTTGATGCCCCTAAAGCGATCGCAGAATCTGATGTGTCACTCATTAGTGTGGGAACCCCTCCGGGCGAGCGAGGCGAACCAAACTTAGGCTATGTTTTTGGGGTCTGCAAAGAGATTGCAGTCGTGGCAAAAAACAAAGAGGCCCATGTCGTTATCCTCAGGAGTACTGTCCCGCCGGGCACTCTGCAGAAATGTCAAGCGCTGTTCGATGAGGTTGCTGGGCCGGGGAAAGTTCATACGGTATTTAATCCGGAGTTTTTGCGTGAGGGCTCAGCCATCAAGGACTACGATAACCCTCCGTATACTATTATCGGAACAGAATCAAAGATTGGCGAAGATGTGGTCCGAGCCGTCTATGCTAGCGTCGATGCCCCTGTCACAGTAACCAAGCCAGCAGTTGCTGAAATGGTGAAGTATGTGGCGAACACTTGGCATGCGAATAAGGTGAGCTTTGCTAACGAGATTGGCCGTGTCGCAAAAGCCTTTGGCGTCGATGGTAGAGACGTTATGGGCATTATCACCCAAGATACAAAGCTCAATGTTTCGCCAGTTTACATGCAACCTGGATTTGCATACGGTGGGTCTTGTTTACCCAAAGATTTAGGGGCATTGATCTATTTTGCCCGACAGATGGATGTGCCAGCACCACTGCTCAATTCGCTTCCTGCGACCAATATGGTCCAAATCGACCTTGCCATACAAGAGGTTCTGCGAAGCAAGTCGCGTCGCGTTGCTATCTTTGGGCTAGCGTTCAAACCAAAAACAGACGATCTCCGGGAAAGCCCCGCAGTCATCTTGGTCAAGCAGCTCCTGGGAGAAGGCTGTACTATTAAAATCTTCGACGAAGCCGTATATAAAGCTAGGCTCATGGGAACGAATTTGGCCTATATTCAGCAAAATTTACCTCACTTTGAAGGGTTACTCGTTGAGACGGCGGAACAGGCCCTGGAAGGTGCAGAGATCGCTGTTCTTACCCATGGCAATTCAGCCACAAGAGATGCTTTGAAAACAGCTCCTTCTGACCTAAAGGTTCTAGATCTTTCAGGAGCATTTTCAGCCCCTATCGAAGCGGAGTCTTACAGCGCATTGGGCTGGTAGTTTTCTGACAGTAAGATAGAAGTGCTAAGTAAGAGGCCATAAATAAATGACGCTACTTGGGGGTCGCCCCCCAAAACTATTTACTTATGGTCAGCCACTTATTAGTTCACGGCTAGCTAGACAAGGAAAGGCGTAATCGTTTTATGTTGTCTAGTTAGCGTTTTCTTTCTTTTAGAGAGAATTTTTTCAATTCGCTTGTTTCTCAAAAAATGTTATCTTTTATGGAAGGCAATCTTGTTTTTATCTGTGGATTTCCCTCGTCAGGTACTGACCTACTTAAAAACGTAGTTAATGCGCATTCTGATATTTTTGTTGGAGGTGAGTTTCCGCTACTACCAACTCTGTCTGAAACATATGGTTCTCGCGTTTCTAGCGGTAATG
>JBARYO010000649.1:0-3307 GCA_049647905.1 Elainellaceae cyanobacterium
CCTCAACAACAATGCCGGACTTAATTTGGTGCTCGATGAGCCGCAAGTAAAAGGGGTGGATGCCCAGCCATTCCAGCTGGTTAAGCAACAGCGGCCACGACAGGTTATCAAAGAACTTTTGGATGTCGGCTTTGATTACCCAGGCGTGGGGATGCTGGTAGCGCTCCATCACTTTATCCACTGCGTCGTAGATAGAGAGACCGGGGCGATAGGCGTAAGCGCTTTCGCTAAAAGTGCTCTCCAGCTTTGGGTAGATGCCCTGCAGCACCAACCGCTGAATGATGCGATCGCCCACAACGGGGATGCCAATTAGCCGCCTGCCGCCGCTCTTCTTGGGCAAGAAAAAGCCCTTAGCGGGACGGGCGAGATAGCGCTCCCGGCGCAGCTGGGCCATCATGGCTCTGATTTGCTCCTGGGCCACCCCAGCGAACATATCCAGCGTGATGCCATCAATTCCGGCGGCCCTGGTGCCGCGTTGCACTAAGCCCCAGGCAACCTGGAGCGATTCGGCATAGACTTGCATAGTGTTAAACCTCTATTTGGTGGGAAGAGGGAGGCCGTTCGGCCTCGTCCCTGGACGTCTTCGTTTACAGTTCTGATAGTCGCAATCGCCGACCCGAGCCCGAACCCGAGTGCGACCTGAGTTCGGACCTGAGTTCAAACCCGACTTCTCGTTCGGCAAGCTTAAGGCAGCCCCATTTCCCGATATCCCCCACTCCCCATTCAAAAATGGCCCGTTCCGCCTGTATCCATCCCAGCCACCAATCAACCGTCAGCCTTGCCCTAGAGCGCAACGGCTTTTTGACCCAAGGAAGCTTAGCCGCTCATCTCGAAATAGCCCTTTCGACGGTGAATAACTTCTGTCGGGGGGTGAAAGTGTCGGTGGCTAAGTTTGAGGAGATTTGTGAGGCCCTGGGGCTGGAAGCGAGGGCGCTGGTGCTGCCAGCATCGGGTCAAATATCATCCAAAGACGCTCCAGAAGCGATCGCCACTACTGCATCGCCGCCAGATTCGGGCGATCGTGCCCTAGATGTGAGCAGCTTTTTTGCTTACGATGCGGCTTGGGTTGGGCGGGAAGACATCACCCAGGCGCTAGCAGCACAGCTTGAGGGTGAGGTAAGGCTGATGATGATCGTCGGCATTGCGGGGGTAGGGAAGACCGCGCTGGCCGAGCGCCTGGTGCTTGAAGCGGGCCAGCGGCTTATTCGGCTTAATTTTGACCATCAAGAGCAAATTAGTGACTTTGGCAGCGTCGCTGCGCAACTGCTAGAAAAATGCGGCCAGCCCGTTACCTCAGAGGCTCGTCAAAACCCGCAGCAGCTGAGGCAAATGCTGTTTCGGCACCTGCAAGCGGGTGAATACCTGATCTTGATTGATTCGCTAGAGGCGCTGCTCACTGGGGATGAAACGGGGGAAAGCCAGTTTGAGGATGAGGCCTATCTCGCATTCTTTCAGCAAGTGCTCTCGGCAGAGGCATTTAGCAGCCGCATTCTTCTCACCTCCCAAGAGCTGCCCGCTGAGCTGCTTAGGTTCGGTACCCGGTATCAGAACTTCTGGCACTACCACGGGCTGACCGGGCTATTGGAGTCAGAGCAGCGATCGCTGTTTTTGAAGCTGGGGTTTGATCTAGATGCTGACGGGCGCGACCTGATGCGCATCGGTAAAGCCTACGAGGGCCACCCGCTGGCGCTGAGAATTATCACCGGTGAAATTGGCAGCCGCCCGTTTTTTGGCAATGCGCGGGCCTACTGGAACCGCTACGGCAAGGAAATCGAAGAGGTGGAGCGATCGCTAGCGGAGGCGGCAGCGGGCAATGTGAGCGGCGCTGAGGATAAATGGGCGCTAGACCGCTTTACCCGTGCCTTAAGGCGCAATGTGCAGCACCGCCTAGAGCAAACTTTTGAGCGGCTGGAGCGGGATGCGCGGATGGCGTACGTTTTGCTGTGCGAGGCGTCGGTGTACCGCTGCCCGGTGCCAGAGGACTGGTGGCTGAGCCATTTGGAATACTGGGAGGCGGACCAGGCGGCGCAGGCTGCGGCGGTAGATGCCCTGCGGGACCGGTTTTTGGTAGAGGAAATGGTGGAGGGGGAGGAGTACCAGCTCAAGCAGCACAACTTGATTCGCAGCGTGGCGCTGGACCGTTTGCGGAAGCTGTCGTTTGATGGTGAGGTAGCAACCTAGGACTTTGAATTTATGCGGGATGCAGATCGGCGTCGTTTGAGCGGATGGCTTAGGGGAATTGGTTTGGCCTTTGTGGTGGTGGCCTCTACGGCGATCATTGTAGGCATGGTGAACCTATCGCCCGCGTCTGGGCAAGCCGGGGAGGTGGAAGCTAAGGTATTGGCGAAGCAGCTGGAGTTCATCCTCAAGATGAACAGCGCCTTTCTGGGCTTTTTGGGCATCATCGGCGCGCTGCTCACCTGGTTCTTTAAGAACAACCTAGAAGATGCTAGAGAGGTGGCGGGACGGATGGTGCGCGAGGAGCTAGACCAGCGCATTAAAGGTTTGGTGCAGGAGGAGTTTCGCTATTGGGAGATGAGCGCCCGGTCTGAGCGGGTGGTGGGGCAGACCTATGTGGCCTACTATTTGCCGGATGCCCAAGCGGAGCCAAGAGAATATGGCTTGGTCAAAAACCGTGGGTTTCGGCGGGTGGCGTTTTGCACTCAGCTTGATGAGGTTAAGCGATCGCCTGCGGATGTGGTGATCTTTGATGCTCAGAACTGGACAGCGGGTGGGGGCAGCCGCGTGGTTGAGCTGCCGACAAATAACCAGGTGACGCTTTTGGGCCATGCGGTGAACGGGGCCTATGTTGCCTTTGGCGATCGCAATATTCCAGCGAGTTTCTAACAGAAACGGTGAGGTGGTGGGGAGAAGGAGAGGGAGCGTGATAGCTAGAGCGTATGTATGGTAGGGGATTGAGGGCGATCGCTTTGCGGAAGGTCAGAAGAAGAATTACCGTTTTTGGGCATTTTTGAGCGTGAGCATTGATTAGAGGGCGTTATGAGGCGTTTTGGTTTTCATGCTTGGTTTGGCTCTGTTTCTTGTGGGGGTCTAGCGATCGCTGAAATGCTGATTCTTTGGTTGACCCTAGCGGAGGTCTCTCTGTGTATACGTTTCAGAGGTTTTCTACGGGGTCTTATTGAGATCAATTGTCATGTATGAGGGCGATCGGTTGACCCCCGCAGATTTGGGGGTGTAGGATGGAGGCAGGGCAAGGGTCCTAGACCTAGGCCCTTTGAACTTCTTCGGAAGTTGAACTAATGGAAACCATTCCGCCGCCATTGGTAGCAGCGTCAATAAAGCCACT
>JBARYO010000650.1:0-2867 GCA_049647905.1 Elainellaceae cyanobacterium
ATTATCAGGCGATGATTTATCACTGTTTACGCCAAGACGGGCAGGTTCCAATCAATCAAATTGGAATGAATGTAAAAATGTGGATTGATAATCCAGTTTCTTATTTATTCAAGTGCCTTGATTTAGCCAAAAATCCTAACTTTCGCGGTGGATTTGAGCCCATTCCAGATATTGTTTTGTTCTCGTCTCGTATTAATGGCGATTGGAGAAGGCGAAACAACAAAGAGACGTTGCTCAACATGCTGGTCGCAATCGAGGTGAAAGCCTCTGAAAGAAAGAGCGGGCGACTAGGAAAGGCTGAAATTGTCAGAGATGTCGTCAAGCTTGCAGCTCACCGAGAAGAGGCTGAAGCGAAAGGATCTAAGATGTATCCGATCATGCTGATTGTTGATTCTGCCCCCTTGAGGGCAGAGCGGATAACATTTGATTCATTGGCCGCTGTCGAAGAAGCCGCCCTAGCCTACGGCGTCGGCTTACTATACACGTCGTCTGAGCATGAAGTTAATACTGTAATAGCTGGCTAATTTTTGAACGAGCCAGCTATTTTCTTCCGACACAGGTCACAGAATGCTTTGCGACAACGCCTCGCCACAACACCACAGCCTTATAGAGTTGGGCTAAATGAACCTAATTGTTTAGATTGTAAAACCCACCATCCTGTCAGGGGCCTGCCGCAGCAGACCCCCAGGATCTACATTGCGTAGGTCTAGCCGACCAGCTCCTTCACCTTTTTCATGATGCCCGTTGGGTCGATGCCCTGGTGGGGAAACTGCTCCCAAAGGCCACCGCTACCTTCTTCATGGGTACCTAAGAAAGCGAACTTCGGCGCATAGCCCCGCTCCAAGAGCCAAGAGCCGAATCGGCTGCCTAAGCCCGTGCGGCGGTTAAATGATTCCACCGTCAGCACGAAGGGCGACTGGCCTACTTTCTTCATCATGTCTTCGTCAACGACATTCAGCGTCGCTTTGTTAATGAGGCCGACGTCAATGCCCTCTTGCTTCAGCCGCTCCACAGCGTCCACCGCCCGATATAGCGCCTCACCAAAGGTCACAATGTAGCCCGCTGTGCCTTCGCGCACCACCTCATCTTTGCCAGGGGTGAAAGCGTAGTCGCCGCCAAACATCTCGTTACCGTTGGCATCTAAGACCATCGGCACCTTGGAGCGAGTGGAAAAGATGAACCGCAGTCCCTCATCGTGGAACACTTTCTTGACGCAGGCCCGCATTTGGTTGGCGTCTGCCGGGAAGTAGAGTCGGGTGGGGTAGCTGTCGTCTAGGCCACCATCGGCAAACATGTTGTTGAGCCCGAAGTGGCAGGTGTTGTCCGCCATGTCATCGATGCCGGAGTGGGAGAAGTGACACAGCAGATTGGATTTGTTGAGCCGCGCCATGGTGATTTCGGAGATGCACATCTCTAGGAAAGCGCTAAAGGTGGCGAACACGCCCTGCTTCCCTTTCTCCATCCCGAAGCCTGCCGCTGCCGCTAGGTTGCCCCGCTCCATGATGCCGCCGCTGATGAAGATCTCAGGGTGGGCCTCACGAATTTGGGCCAGGCCGCAGGAGCCCTCTAGGTCACTGTCAATCACCAAAACGCTGTTCTTACGCGCCTCTTCACTCATGCCCCCCAGCACATCTACCATCGCCTCGCCAAAGACGTTGCGGTTGGAGCCTAGCTTTTCGGTGGAACCAATGAAGCTATAGTCGTTCTTTGGCTTTTTGATGCCTTTCAGGTGGTCAGCGGCGGCTTGATAGCCCTTGGATTCCAAGTAGGCGATCGCCCCGTCCACTGAAATTACGTCGTGGCCGTGGTTGGAACCCTCTAGCCCCTCAATGCCGGGGCACATGGGGCGCTTGTTGATGACCGCAATGGGGCCAGGGGTGTTGACGGCTTCGCAGATGCGGCTATACAGGCCGTCAATATCTTCGCCATCGCCCTCAATCACGGTGAGGCCGTGGCCTTCTAGGGTGCGCTTGACGCTGAAGCCGGGGAGATACTTGGAGGGGTTGCCTGCAATGGTCACATCGTTGTCGTCAATCAGCAGCTTCACGTTGAGGTGCTGCGCCACCGCCAAGCGAGCGGCCTCGGCGTCGTCGCCTTCCTGCTGGGAGCCATCGGAGCCCAGGCAGAACACCGTCTTGCCGGGGTTCGCGAACGCAACACCATTGACGTAGGGCCACATGTGCCCCAACCGACCTGAGCTAAACTTAACGCCGGGGGTCAGGCCCAGCTCAGGGTGACCCGGCAGCTTGGAATGGGCCATGCGGTAGTTCATCAGCTGCTCGGCAGGCAGGTCCCCATCCAGGGTCGCCATCAGGTATTGGGTGCCTACCCGGTGTCCGGCTTCGTCAAAGAAAATGGGGACAAACTTGTCGCCGCCGCCCTTGAACAGCGCATCTAGAATCATTACCTCGGGAACGGTGTCGTAGGGACCACCGGTATGCCCGCCTACCCCATGGGCCGCGCCAGTTGCCGTGAAGAAAACAATAGCCGCGCGGCACAGCTCAATATTGGCTTTTAGCGCCTCGCGTTGGTCCTCAGTCAAGGTAGTGGTGCTAGGGTCTAGCTTGATGCGTTTATAGGCGCTTAGGTCAATTGGGAAAGATGTCATCAGTCTTAAAGTCCTTATGTATGTGAGAGATGGGCGGAACATGCTAGGGCAAGCGATCGCCGGTGGGCTAACGAACGAATTAATATCCCGTGTTAGTGAGTAAACTGCTTCTAGTCGGCCTTCGACTTGCAGGAAGCGCCGAGGAAGACGCACCGAGGAAATTCATGGAATTGCTCAGTACATAAACTACCTACGGCGCATCTTCAAGGCAGCGCTATGGCGGTGAGATGGAAGCAGCGTCACCCGACAGCATAAATAC
>JBARYO010000651.1:0-3076 GCA_049647905.1 Elainellaceae cyanobacterium
GCCCAGATTGATGCTCAGCTGCAGGCACTTCGGGAGCGCCATGCATCCCTCACGGCTAGCAATTAGCCGGTTCATTCTACGATGTCATTAGAGACTTTGTGATGAGTGACGCCCATACCCCCAAGCAAACTGACGCTAACTCGGCAATGGCTGACGTCGAGAAAATTCAATCTCAAAACGATGCCCTTGTTCATCAGGTCAATGAGCAAATCACTCTCGACGCCTTTGAACCCGAAGACGACGTGCTAATGCGGCTCATTGAAGGGTTGGGCGATCCGCGCGGTCTTGTGCGTCTGCGGTTTGCTGAAACCCTGGGCGACATTGGTGAACCGGCTACTCCGTTTCTTATGAACGCCCTGTCTAGCCACCGTGACGTTGTGGTCCGGCGGGCAGCCGCCAAGACCCTGACTCTCATTGCCGATCCTGATGCCGTACCGACCCTACTTCATGCCTTCCTCAATGACGAGGATACCGTAGTCAGAGGATCATCAGCTGGAGCCCTCGCGAGAACCGGGGAAGTCGCAGTTCCGGCATTGTTAGAGATTATTGCTTCCGATCAGCCAGAAGAGATTAAGGGGCATGCGGCCTGGGCGCTTGCCTTCATTGGGTCTGAAGGTGCTGAGCATCTATATCGGGCTTTGGATGATGCCTCACTAGACGTGCGCTGCGCTGTGATTGGAGCCTTGGGCCACGTGGCCCAAGAGCAATCGGACGAAAAGTCCTGCGGCTTGTTGGTATCGGCTTTGGACGACCCAGAGGGGCTAATTCGTACTGAGGCGGCGGCGGCTTTGGGGCAGGTGAACTACCCCCCAGCGGTACCTCGACTAATTCTGGCCACCCAAGACGCCGATCTAGACGTCAGGAAAGCGGCTATCAACTCTCTCGGGAAGATCGGTAATTCTGACGCTCTTGAGACACTTCAACCCTTACTGCAGGACGATCAAGAGGTCGTACGGGTGCTCGCTAAACTAGCGATCGCTCAAATTGAGCGACAGGTCTCCGAAGGAGATGATTGGTAATTTCTGTCTGAGAGCGATGAGTACAGGGCTAGCTTTGGACGCTGCCCCCTATGACCGGAGGTATTCAGAAGCAATCTGGACGTAGGCTGCTTGAATTTGCCAATGCTCTAAAATGCACCACCCGACTTTGATATCCTCTCCGTCCTATAGCAGTCGCCACATCGACTAGGACAAAGGTGCGTTCTAGACTCCGCGCTCCGCGCGGAGTCTAGAACATTTCACCGTGCTCTATCGCTCAACGGGCGCTATAAAAGACAGAGATTCTTCGCCACGCCACCCGTAGGTGGTCGCTGAATGGGGGTCAACTGGGAGTCAGCAAAATGACCTGCTGCTTCTGCAGCGATCGCACGTCGGCGAGGCTGGCGTTTGTGGTGGATAAGACCTGTTCAACAGTTTCCCCCCCCTCTGGGTTACCTCTACAGCCCAGCAAAAACTGCCATTCTGCATCCTTAAGATCCACAATTTGATAGTCGGGGTTGAAGAACCGCTGGCTATCTTGCCACCCTTGAATGCAGGGGCTAGGTTCAGCAACAGCGGCTAAAAGCGCGGCATCCGAAGCCCAATCTTCCCTATGCAGAGGCGATCGCCCTAAAAAGAACTCGTAGTGGGTGATGGCCTGCGGGTCGAGCAGCTCTATGAGCCGGTAGCGTTGGCGATCGCTCAAAGTACTGGCCCGCTCCACCAATTCTAGGGCACTGCCTATGAGGCGCGTTATGTCCCAAAGCTGGGGGTTTGAAAGCCCAACAAACTCTAGTCCCGAGGCATCAATCAGCTCAAACACCGTGTTGATGTTGTAGTCAATTTCTTGGGGATGGACATACATATCAGCAAAGCACTCGTCTCGCTGATTCTCCCAAGACCAGCGATCCTGCTCCCGCTGCCGCAGGCGGTTACCCTCTGGCAAGTTGGCAAACAGCTGCCGGCCGACAGCAACGCCATCTTTATAGTCGCCTCGCTTGTCCCCCTGCAGCAGGGCGATCGCCTCTTGCATCAGGTTGATTTCCCAGCGGCCTAGCTCACCGTAGACAAAAACATGCAGCAGTCCACCGGGGGCTAGTTTAGAGGCTAAGGCTTGGATTCCTCGGATGGGGTCCGGCGTGTGGTGCAGCACTCCCACACAGTTGATTAAATCAAACTCCCCCGGCAGCTGCGCCACATCAAACAGACTCAGATGCTGAAATGTCACCCCAGTGGCCCCAGAGGTCTCGCACCGCTCTTTGGCGATCGCCAAAGCTCCGGCGCTGAGGTCAATCCCCGTCACTGTTGCCTCTGGATTCAGGTGCACCAGATATTCCGTACTGACCCCAGTGCCGCATCCGGCATCTAGAATTCGCACATCGTTGTTTGCAGGCTTTCGTCCTGTGCAAAAGCTGTGGGCTGCCAGCCAGTTCCAGCGCCAGTTGTAGCCCGGTGGGGGCTCATCCAAAATTGGGTCAGGCGGGAAGGGATAGGTGTTGTAAAGCTTAGCGACGGCAGCGCTGACGGATTGGAAGTCTGACATGGGGCTATTGATCTCTCCGCTGGAACTGAGCCGTCATTTCTAGGCGAGACAGGGCGCTGATGGCAGACTCCCGCACATACGAATCGGTGGCGTCATCTTCAACTAGAGCAGCAAGCACGGTCATCCCCCGTTCGTCCCCAATGGTCACTAAGGCATTGACAATAGAAATCGCCAGGGCTGGGTTGTCCGTTTTGCGCAGCGCCTCAATCAAGATATCTACTACCGGGGTGCCAATTTGCCCCATGGCCATCACGGCAGCAATGTGAACCACTGGGTTGGGGTCATCTAAAGCCGCCTTTAATCCCTGAACCCCTTCCTCAGGGAACGGGTCATCTGGATAGTTGATGGCGACCTGCGCCAGGGCTTTGGCCGCACTGCCCCGTACCGTGACGTTATCACTGCTGCGCAGCGCGTTCACGAGGGGGGGAACGGTATCGGCACCAATAGCGCCTAGGGTTTTGACTGCTGAGCGCCGGTAGTTAGTATCGTCTTCATCCAAAGCGTCCATCAGCCTAGAAATTGTCGTTTCATCTGGGTCTTCAGCTAACACCCACAT
>JBARYO010000652.1:0-9704 GCA_049647905.1 Elainellaceae cyanobacterium
GATAATGACACCTTCATTCTCCAAGCCATTGGCGGCTTAGACACTATCTTGGACTACCGCGACGGTGAAGATCGGCTGGGATTTCTGGATGGCGCACTCACCTTTGATGACCTCACCATTGTTCAGGTTGGCTCCAGTGTGCTGATTCGCACCGATAGCGATCGCCTTGCCACATTAGTTGGCGTTGATGCTGAAGTTCTGACGGTGGATGATTTCACCGCCATTGCCATTCCCGTGGTCTAGCTTTAGGCAAGCCATAACAGCTTAGAGCGGTGTCGATCGCTCTAAGCTGCGGCTGGTTATCTCTAGGATGACCTCCATCAAAAGACGCTGATTGTAGTGCGTTAGCGCATGTTGTAGCTCGCCGTGACCAGGAGGTATTTGGGAGATTAGGCTGTTTATTAGGGTATCGTCACATAATGTAGCGGCAGTCTGAAGCTGCTCTAGCCAGGATTTTGGCATCACGGCAAGATCAGAAACCTCTAGTAGTGGGGTTCGACTGGTGACAATGTCTTTGCCGTATTCGATATCAAGCAGTGACGCGATCGCCTGCAGGAGATGTCTCTTGTAGACGGGTTTACACAGAAACTCATCACAGCCTGCGGCGATGGCCTTTTCTCGGTCAGCCTGAAAGGCGCTTGCCGTCAGGGCGATAATTTTAGAGTGCTTGAGCTGAGGATCGGCTTGGACGGCGGCGTGGATCGCTCGCGTCGCGTCGTAACCATCCATATCGGGCATGCGCAAATCCATCAGAATTAGGTGGGGACGCCAGGTGCGCCAGCGGGCGATCGCTTCCGTCCCACCGCTAGCTTCCTGGACATCAAAGCCGACTCTGGAAAGCAGCGCCCTAAGGAACCGTCGGTTTTCCAGCTGATCATCTACAACGAGAAGCCGATAGGTTACCCCACTAGTCACAAGACCATTGGGCTGGACAACCGCGTTATCGTCCATTGGACTCACGTCTGACAGGGCGGTTGGCATCGCTTGGATGGGAAGCGACACCCGAAAGGTAGTTCCCATACCGGGAGCGCTGCAGCACATTAACCAACCCTGCATCAGCTCAATAAATTTTTGGCTGATGGTCAGACCTAACCCAGTGCCATCGGGTATGTTTTGTCCGATCTTGCCTTGCTCAAACGCCCCAAAAATCTCAAGCTGATCGGCGGCAGGAATGCCGATTCCGGTGTCTTCGACATCAACGCGTAGGGTTTTGGACTGATACCTTTGGCTGGTGTTTAAGGCCTCGGCTGAGTCCGGCATGTCGTCTATACAAACGCGCAGCTTGACGTACCCTTTCTGTGTAAACTTGATGGCGTTTCCCAACAGATTGATCAAAACCTGCCGTAGCTTGTTTTGATCAGTGCGAATATACTGGGGTAGGTCAGGCGCAGTCTCCAGAACAAAAGACAGCCCCTTATTCTGGGCTCGCAGTAATAGCATTGACTGGAGGGACTGCAGCAGCTCGTTCAGATCAAATTCACTGTAATTGACGCTGACGTGGCCCGCCTCAATCTTGGACAGATCCAAGACGCTGTTGATCAGCTGCAGGAGGTGGTCCCCACTGCGGATAATCGTTTGGACATAGCTTTGTTGCTCAGCGGGCAGCACCGGATCGCGGTCTAGCACCTGGGCAAATCCAAGGATCGCATTCATCGGGGTTCGCAACTCGTGACTCATGTTGGCTAAGAAAGTGCTCTTGGCCTGGTTGGCGGATTCAGCAGCCTCTTTGGCTTGCTTGAATTGCGAGATGAGCTGGGCCTGCTGCGTCGCGATCGCGAGCTGAGCGCCAATTTGAATTAGGAGATTGACCTCCCATTCTTTCCACTCCCGTGGGCCGTCGTTTTGGTAGGCTGCAAGCAGTCCCCAAAGTGTATCCCCCTGAAAGATGGGCGTCATTAGATAGGCGCGTGCCTGGAACTGCTCTAGCAGCTCGAGATAGCAGGGCTCAAACCCTTGGTTGTAAATGTCGTTGACCTGGAGGCAGTCACCGTGCCTTTGGTAGTCACCGCCCTGGGTATCTTGGAGGTAGGTGTCGGTATAGTTACAGCTATTTTTGAGGTCTACGATTCCTTTGACAGCGCATTGGTCATCGCTGATTGCCTGATGAATGCTGCGGGATCCATCTCCAACTATGGGCGTCCAGCCGGGCTGTACCGATTCGGCAACAAATGCACCGCTCCAATCGGGGTTGAACCGATAGATGACGGTGCGATCGCAGTTTAGAACCCGCTGCAGTTCCTGCACCGTAATTTCAAGAATTTTGTCAAGGGCTAGACTACGGCGCATGCGGTCGACAATGCGGCCGGTGGCTTGCTCCCGCTCTAGGTTGCGCTGCAGGCTCTGCTGAGCTAGGCGTCGCTCGGTGACGTCTCGGATGACCACTAGCACTTCATCGGTTCCGAGGGGGGCCGTACGGGCTTCTCGCCAGTACCGATCGCCATCGACTACCACCGAAAAGTCGTAGACTTCTGTTTTACCAGTGTCTAGCACCTGTTGGGCCATTGTGAGCTGGAGCTGGGCTGCACCCTCGGGTAAATACTGCCCAATACTTGCTCCCACCATCGCCTCTACAGAGAGAGGCATCTCAAAATTGTTGGCTGGCTTAATATCTAAACAAATGCCCTGCCGATTCATACAGATAATTAAATCGGGGAATGCGTCTTTAATCGCTTTGTTGACGGCCTCGCTACGGCGGCGGGCAATTTCGGCTGCTTTTCGGGCTGTGATGTCGATGCTGTTGCCGATCACTTCCTTAACTTGGCCATCTGAATCTACAAATGGTCCAATGGTTGTGTAGTAATACCGCGTTTCACCTAGGGCGTTGGTTAGAGCATCCTCCGGGTTGACGAGGGCTTGCCGTGATTGAATGACCTGTTGATTGATCTGGGCCTCGCGATCGCCTCGCGTCGTATCCGGCGTGAAGTCCGAAACCCGCTGCCCAATCAGATCGTTGACAGAGGTGAGGTACATCATGGCGCAGGCTTGGTTGGCCATGATAAATCGACCCTCTTGGTCCTTCAAGAAAATAGCGCTAGGAACCGTATCAATCACCTGATGCAAAAAGCGCCGCTGGTTTTCCAACTCAATTTCGGCCTGTTTCTGGGGCGTGATATCCCGCAGCATAACGAGCACCTCATCATGCTCAATGGGAACAATGCGCGCTTCTTCATAGCGTGTATTGCTGCCGGTCGAAACAGTGTAGTCGTAGACCTGTAGCTCTCTCGTCGTAATAGCTTGTTCAATAGCTCGCCGCTGCTGGAGCAGCAGCTCTGTCGAGGGCATACGCTGTGCGGTCCCAGACAGCAAGGGGTGATCACTTCGGAGCTGCCGAGCGCCGAACAGTTCAAGCAAGCTACCCTCTCGGTTCAGACGGAGCAGCAAGTCGGGTATCGCCTGCAGCATGGCCCGATTTGTCGCTTCACTCTGGTTGAGGGCCAGCTCAGCCTGTTTGCGATCGCGAATATCGCGTACGATAGCCAGGCTAGAGGTACTTCGCCCATCTTCGTTAGAAATAAGTGACAGCGTGATCTGGGTCCATACGGGCTCCCCCGCTTTACTCAGATAGCGTTTTTCGAACGATAAGGAGGGTACTTCCTGTCGGTAGAGTCGCTCGACGTTGTCTGGCGTCACGGCAACATCGCCGGGATAGGTCACATCGACGTAGGTTTTTCCCAGCAGTTCACCTTCGGTGTAGCCCAGTAGCTCGCAGAATATCTGGTTTGCCATGGTGAACCGACCTGTTTCGAGGTTGGCTTGATTGATGCCCACGGCGGCCTGCTCGAACATTGCGCGAAAGTCGGCTTCGCTCTTTTGCAGTGCAGCTTCTATCTGCTTGCGATCGCTGATATCCCGCACAATCAGGAGTGCTTTGTCATTGCCACAGGGCGCAATGCGCACCTCTTCATAGCCAAGGACACCGTGACGGTTGACGGCTTGCTCATATACCTGTATCTCCCTAGACCCCAGCGCCTGCTCCATGGCCTGCAGGTGGCGTTGGGCGATCGCTTCAGGAACGCTGCCCACAACGGACTGACCCCTTAAATCAGCCCCACCGGCTAGATCTAGTTCAACGTTAGCCCTCACGCTGTCGAGATAGGTGCCATCTCGACCCAGCAAAAAAATTAAATCGGGGATGCCCTGCAGCATGGCGCGCTGACGCAGTTCGCTCTCGGCTAGCGCTTCAGTCCGCTCTGCAACCTGACGCTCTAGGTCATGCTGATAGCGCGATCGCAACTGCTCTATCTCGCATCGCGCTGAAATATCATGGAATGCGCTGATGACATAGCGAACGCGGTCGGTGCTGTCTAAAACTGGAATTGCCTGAATTTCGATGGGAGCGATCTGCCCATCGCTACGGTGCACCTCGGCATGGCTGATTTGCACCAACTCGCCCTGGAGGGCTCGGGCGATGGGAAAATCTTCGGCGCTATACGCCGTTGTACTTCCTGGATAGTAAAGGCGACAGAGCTGATATGGAGCCTCAAGTCGGGTGGTGCTGGCCTCAGCGTCCTTGCCCAAAATACTGCGCCCCGCTCGGTTGACCAACACCGGCTGACCCGTGGCGTCTACGACGCAAACGCCAGCGGGAATGTGCTCTAGCAGCAAAGATAGCTTCTCCTCGCTATCGCGCATTGCCTCAAAGGACACTTGTATTTGCGCGGCCATCTGCTTGATTGTTTGTGCCAAGTCGGCAAGCTCTCCGGCCTTTGGCAGCGTCACCTGGCGTGCAGCGTCAAATTTCCCTCGCTTCAAGTTCGATGCGACGCTGGTTAGATCTTTGAGGGGGCGAACAATTTGACGGGAGAGCAGCAGGCTGACTGCGATCGCCCCTGCCGCCGCGATGACCATTGAGATCCCCACCGTTATCCTCAAGGTTTGCAGGGGAGCGTACGCCTCAAAAACCGGTAGTTCGACGACAGCCGTCCAGGGTAGATTGGTCAGTGTTGCCTGATTGCCAATAACCTTAACGTCGTGAAACCCCACGTAAGCGGGACCTATAGTCGTGTTGGGTGATATGAAATCTCTTGGCCCAATGTCTTGAATAATGGCGTGATCAGACAGGTCTGGAAATACGGTTTTTGGCTGAATCTGCTCTGACTGGGCGATGAGACGATTGTGGTCATCAATGAGATAGACGTACCCTGATTGACCGAGATCATTCTCAGCAATGATTGTCCAAAGCTTCGAGAGATTGACTTTTGCCACCAATGAACCATCAACCTGGCCATTCTCTCCGTAGAATGGCACTGCCATCGTCATGATGAGAGACCGGGGCTGCTCAACTTTCACGATGCCAAAGAAATGCCGCCGCTGCGACGTTTGTCGTAATGCCGCTGCGGTATCCGTCACCTTGGCTACGCGCCAACGCGCGGCATAGTCGATGGTCAGGCTGGACGGGGAGGCGTCACGAAATGTACGTTGATGCGCAAACTTTAAATTTCCGTCTCTGTCAAAGATGGCGGCGGCTTCGATAGCGGAGTCTTGGCTTATAAAAGACCTGATGAGGTCTTGCTGGACAGCTTGCGGAAGCTCTGCAAAGCCAGGTAAACGATTGATATGGTCTAGGTGAGCATAGATGCTTTCAATGAACTCGTCGATACTGTGGACGACGTTCTTAGTGCGCGTGTTCTGTAACAACAGAATCTGCTGATGCAGAAAACGGCCTGCCGTAGCAGTTGCCATCCCTCCGGCTAGCAAGGATGCCATGGCTGCGATCGCCAGAAACCTCCGCAGAATTTTCTGGGTCAGCGTTGGGGAGCGTAACTTAAGCCAGGGACGAATCTGTTCTACTGCTCTTCTCACGCCAGTACGTAGTCACTGAATAATTTGGGATCGGGAATAACGTTACTCTTCAAAAACCCGCAATGATGGGTTCGAACTCCTGCCCTGCACCCTATAAATCAATATTACTCAATATATTCTTTGGATAAAATCCTGCCGTCAAACTTCACCTTGTCTTGGCACCACCCCATAGAGAGATAAGTGACGCTTCATCAGTAACGACTGTCATCGAATCATAGCTCATTGACATTGATGGTGCGCCAATTCCCTAGATAATGAAGAACTGTTGTGCAACACAAAAAATATAGAGACCTATGAGCCGTGCTAACAAAGCCGTTTTAGCCTATTCCGGTGGCGTCGATACCTCTGTCTGCATCCCTTATCTCAAGAAGGAGTGGGGCGTGGGTGAAGTCATTACCCTAGCTGCTGACCTGGGGCAAGGGGACGAACTAGACAGCGTGCAGAAAAAAGCGCTGGCCTCGGGTGCCAGTGAGTCTTTGGTGGCTAATCTCCAGGAGGAGTTTGTCAAGGACTATGCCTTCCCGGCTATCCAAGCCAACGCCCTGTACGAAAACCGCTATCCTCTCTCTACGGCGCTGGCCCGGCCTTTGATCGCCAAGCGGTTGGTGGAAGTGGCTGAAGAATACGGCGCTGATGCCGTGGCCCATGGCTGTACGGGAAAGGGGAACGATCAGGTGCGCTTCGATGTGGCGATCGCCGCCCTCAACCCCGACTTGACGGTGCTGACCCCCGCGCGGGAATGGGGCATGAGCCGAGAGGAGACCATTGCCTACGGAGAGCGGTATGGCATTGAATCCCCGGTGAAGAAATCCTCACCCTACAGCATCGACCGTAACCTGCTGGGACGCTCCGTGGAAGCAGGCCCCCTGGAAGACCCCTGGAATTCTCCGCTGGAAGAAGTCTATGCCATGACGGCGGCGATCGCCGATACCCCCAACGAACCGGAATTCGTGGACATTGGGTTTGAGAAAGGTCTTCCCGTTTCGCTGAACGGCAAGACGATGCCCGCCATTGAGCTGATTACCCAGCTGAACGAGTCCGCTGGCCGCAATGGCTATGGCCGCATCGATATGGTGGAGAATCGGCTGGTGGGCATCAAGTCTCGCGAGATTTACGAAGCCCCCGCACTGCTGGTGCTCATTCTGGCCCACCGCGACCTAGAGAGCTTGACGCTCACGGCAGATGTGACCCACTACAAGCGCGGTATCGAGGAGACCTATTCCCAGCTGGTTTACAACGGCCTGTGGTACAGCCCCCTCAAGTCTGCGCTGGATGCCTTCATTCAAGATACGCAGCAGCGGGTCTCGGGTACGGTTCGGGTCAAGCTGTTCAAGGGCAGTGCCACCGTCGTAGCGCGACAGTCTGAGCTATCGCTATACACGCCTGACCTGGCAACCTATGGCTCAGATGACGAATTTGACCACAAGGCAGCAGAAGGGTTCATCTACGTTTGGGGACTGCCCACGCGAGTTTGGGCTAAGAACCTGCGCGGGTAAGCGATGCCATAGTTGCAGTTATGGATTCTGAGGGGAGACCCAAAAGCTACAGCGCTACCTCGGAATCCATTACAATGGATACATTAACTTTTGTATCTTTTATGAGCAGCTATGCTGTCTGAACCCCAGACTCAGGCTTCTGTAGACGCGATCAGTGGGCGAGTCGTCGTGGTTGGAGCGGGCATCGGTGGCCTCACCACAGCCGCTCTCCTCGCTCACCAGGGCTACCAGGTTACGGTCTATGACCAAGCCCTTGTCCCCGGCGGCTGTGCATCGACATTCAAGCGGCGGGGCTTCACGTTTGACGTCGGGGCTACCCAGGTCGCCGGTCTCGAACCCGGCGGCATTCATCATCAGATCTTCAATCAGCTCAATATTCCCCTGCCCGAGGCCCATCCCTGCGATCCCGCCTGCGCTGTTTACCTACCCGGTGAAACTGAGCCCGTCAGCGTCTGGCGTGACCCTGAGCGCTGGCAAGCGGAGCGGCAGCGCCAGTTCCCTGGCAGTGAGCCCTTTTGGCAATGCCTCGCTAAGCTATTCGACATCAGCTGGCGCTTCCAGAGCCGAGAGCCAGTGCTTCCCCCCCGCAGCGCTTGGGATCTGGGTCAGCTCGTCACGGCTGTGCGGCCTGACACGCTGCTTACCCTGCCCTACGCGTTGCTAACGGTGGGCCAGCTGCTTCGCCTGTATGGACTACAGGGCGATCGCCGCCTGCACACTTTTTTAGACCTGCAGCTGAAGCTCTACTCCCAGGTCAACGCTGACGAAACGGCCTTGCTCTACGCCGCTACGGCTCTCGGTGTGTCCCAACTGCCCCAAGGGCTTTACCACCTCCAGGGCAGCATGCAGGTGTTGAGCGATCGCCTCGTGGAGTCGCTGGAGCGGGATGGCGGCAGCTTGCATATGCGCCACTCGGTAGAGCACATCTACACGCGCGATGGCCAGGCTGCGGCTGTGGAAGTGCGAGACCAGAAAACGGGAAAAACCTGGATCGAGTCGGCAGACCACATCGTGGCCAACGTCACGGCTCAAAACTTGACCCAGCTTTTGGATAGCCAAACGCCCTCCGGCTACCGTCACCGCGTCGATAAGCTCCCCCCTGCCTCCGGCGCGTTTGTGATTTATCTGGGCGTTACCCAGGACGCTGTGCCGAACCACTGCTCGCCTCACCTGCAGTTTCTCTACGACTACGATGGCCCCATTGGTGAGAACAACTCCCTGTTTGTCTCCGTCAGCCGCCCCGGCGATGGCCGCGCCCCCGACGGCCATGCGACGGTGATTGCCTCATCTTTTGTAGACCCACGTCCTTGGTGGCAGACCGAAGACTACGAGGCGCTAAAGCAGCGCTATACCCAAGAAGCGATCGCAAAGTTGGGCCAGTTCTTTACCCTCAATGACGACACCATTGTCCACTGTGAAGCCGCGACGCCCCGGACATTTGCTCGCTTCACGGCTCGAGAACAGGGCATTGTCGGCGGCGTGGGACAGCGGGTGCAGACCTTTGGTCCCTTTGGGCTGGCGAATCGAACCCCCATAGACCACCTCTGGCTGGTGGGAGACTCTACCCATCCGGGGGAAGGTACGGCGGGGGTCAGCTATGCGGCCTTGACCATTGCGCGGCAAATTGAGGCGGAAACCCGCTAGATGCGATCCACGCGACGCCCTGCGCAACCAAATTGGCGAAATCGCCCCTACACCGGCTTCAAATACACTAGAAGGTGCCATCTCCACCAGCGCTTTGCGTGAGGCACCGGCACCATGACACAATCCCTATTCGAAAAAGCTAGCCAGCAGCTTGAAAAAGCCCTGCGGCATGTCCACCTTCCTAGTGACGCTATTGAACGCCTCAAAACGCCAAAAGCCAGCCTCAATGTTTCTATCCCAATTCGGATGGACGACGGCACCCTGCGCGTTTTCCAGGGCTATCGTGTGCGCTATGACGACACCCGAGGCCCGACCAAAGGTGGCGTTCGCTTTCATCCCCAGGTTTCTCTAGATGAGGTCCAGTCCCTTGCCTTTTGGATGACGTTTAAGTGCGCCGTGCTGGATTTGCCCTACGGCGGCGGCAAAGGTGGCATCACCCTCGATCCTAAACTGCTCTCCAGTACAGAGCTAGAGCGGCTGAGCCGGGGGTACATTAACGCGATCGCCGACTTCATCGGCCCCAACGTCGATGTCCTCGCCCCGGATATGTACACCAACGCCACCGTCATGGGCTGGATGATGGAGCAGTACAGTATTATTCGGCGGCAGGCGGTGCCCGATGTGGTTACCGGTAAACCTGTCGTCATGGGTGGGAGCTTAGGCCGGGACACTGCTACGGCCATGGGAGCCTTCTTTGCCATGACCCACCTGTTGGCCCACGACAACCAGCGGCCTGAAGTCACCACCGTAGCGGTTCAGGGA
>JBARYO010000653.1:0-3433 GCA_049647905.1 Elainellaceae cyanobacterium
AATCACTAACTCATGTGTTCTCGTCTAATCGTCAGTGATTCGCTGACGATTAGACCACCTAAAAAACACAGTCATATCTACACTGCCCGGCGAGAGATGCTGTCGGTAGACAGCAATACTTCTAGCAAGATGCTCAATCGTTAGGAAAATTATGCGCTAAGCCTGCCCCCCCATCTTCCCAGGGTCTTAGGAGCATCTCAATTGACGATGGCTGTGCTTATTGCGTTTTCCCCACCGCTTAGAACAACATTTCTGGCTCAAAGCATGGTGTTTTATAGGCGGTAGGGTAGGCAATAGTCCTGATGTAAAGACTATTTCCATAGCAAGATTCCGCTAACATCATTTTCCGCGCCACCCCTCGCGACGCTGTGCCCTATGCCCACCTTTCTTCCCCTCGATATCTACCCCATTAGCACGATCAAAACTGCTGCGAAAGGGACTCTAATTATCGGTATTTCTGCTGTTGGCGTAGTTGAAATTACCCCAGCCGAAGCATCCCCGCTAGAAACGATTCCCCCTAATGCCATTTCTGAGCTTGACGCTGCTGCTGCAGCCAGCACAACCTCAGCTGCCTCGACAACGATTATTCCCGAATCAAGCCCACTAGACATCACTTGGAGCACAGATGCGATCGCCGAGACAGCTGGGGAACCAGCATCGGCAGCAATCGCCGCAGACTCGACGGATAGCATTGCATCACCCTCCGCAGCTGCTCCATCGGAAATTGAATTTTCACCCACTCCAGATGGGGGGAATGACATCAGTACTTCAGCACAGGATTTAGTCTTTGAGACCCCAAGCACCGCCCCAGAAACTACGCCTGAGGGGACACCACAGACAGCACCAGATGACACCTATCTCATCCAACCCCGCCGGGCCGAAGACGACCAAGTCAATCCTTTGACCACCACAGTTCTACTCAACGACGTCCCCATCGATCACCTCACCGACTGGGATGCGATCGCCAGTGAACGCTTTTCCAGGACCATCGACAGTAACCCCAGCGGCAGCGGCACCGTCGCGCTCAGCAGCCGCGTCCTAGAAAGCCTCACCCGCGACAACGTTTACACCGTAGACCAGCGGGGCAGCTATCTGCAGTTGCGCACCCTCCCCCACGAGCGCATCGTCACCACCACCCGCCGTGTCCCACAAACGATGCTCGGCATGGAGCTGCAGATGAGTTTGACTGGGGCTTGCATCCTTCCCGACAGCGCATCCCAAAGTTCAGCAGACCAATGCACCTACACCCCAGGACTTGTCACCAGCCGCAACAGCATTGACCCCGACTTCTTTGTGCCCACCCGCGTGCGTCAGCCCTCCAGCGTTGGCGACGTGGTGACGCTTGAGTCCCTTGCTGCTATCCGACAGCCGGGGTTCCAGCGCGGGGCCAACGGGCAAGAAATTGGCGTAGATCTGTACTTTCCTAACTTGGGCACCTTCCCCGGCAACGATAGCGATACTGAGACTGATATCGACCGCAAAGAAGACATCAATGACACTGTATCGGGCACCTTTTCGCGGGTACGGCAGGTGGTCAGGGCTAACGATACCGAAGCCGTCTTGGGACGCACTATTCGCGGCATGTCCATGTTGGCAGACGACGGCAATCGTATTGCCAATACCGCCGTACAGGCGATCGCCCAAGCCCTACCGGAGTATATGCCCCAGATAGAGGGCAGCGATAGTCCCGCCAATACGAACATCAACCGTAACCTGTTCCTAGCGGCCAACAATACCCGCCTCCCCAGCAGTAGCCTCACGGTCTACTCCGTGGGTCGAGGGCGTGCCCGCTCCCTTACCCCCGAGGTTACTGACCTGAATCAAGTGCCCGCAGCCCGATACAACAGCCTGTGGCTGGGGCTCTCTCCTGTGATTGACCGCAGTATTGGTACAGGGAACCTGCGTTTCGAACCCAGAGGTGATCAGCGCACGATTGCCAGCGGAGGGGGCGAGGGGGGCGGTGATGCCAATGTGGACCTACTTTCTGTGGTCAACGACGACATTTTTACCAACGCCAACCTCCAGGACTCCTATGCTCAGATCTATCTGGATATTTTCGCTCAGGATATCGACAATGTAACTGAGCAGGTGTAAGTTCGACTCGCAACATTGGTGTTGCCATGGCTAGAACAACCTGTACTGCGTCACCCTTCAGCTTACCGCCATCGCTATGTTTAATTCCGATTCCCTACTTATCGAGAAGATACCACCTACTATCCTCACGTGAGCTTCAGCGGCAATATCACCAATAGTCAATCCCTGCTGCGCTACTATACTGGCGTCATCACCTCGGATACAGTCAAGGCCTACCTAGGTACCGACTACACCCGCACCACCACAGGCGGCTGGTACTTTCGTGCTGGCGGCATTGGCTATATTAACCCTGACCGAGACTACTACAGTCAGCTTTGGGGAAATGTAGCCCGCTCAATTCGGTTAGGCAATCGCGCCAATCTAGTCCTGGGGACCAACCTCAACTACGCCCTTGACCGAGATGAGCGCATTGGCGACATTATCAGTACCTCCCCGGCTAGCACCATTTCTGCCGATGCCCGCCTCAACCTAGGCCAGTTTTCCCTGGGGCTCACCCATGTATTTGGCGATGTGCTGCCCAATTCCTACGAGGATTCTCTTGTAGTCGATGCTGGGCTGAACTTAAGCGATCGCTTCCGGCTATCGGCCTACGTTGCCCCCATCGAAAGGAACACCAGCCGGTCACGGATGGGTGCAGGGCTTCAATGGCGCATGGGCGAGGATCAGACAGCCCCAGTCTTAGCCTTCAACTGGCAAAATCAAGAGTATGACTACGGCGTTGATGACTTCGATAACGATTTAATTGTCAAAGACGATGTGTTTACTCTGACCATCAGAGCCGGTGGGCGGTGAGCCACACATCATTTCATTGATTCCCCTGCATGGCGCTTGACAGCGTATCGACTGCCATGACGCTGCGGGCACCCATTCAGGGAACTCCAGATAGAAAAATCAAAACGACGTGGAGGCGAATTAAACCACCGTTTAACTCGCCTCCCTCTCCATACTGCAGCCGCGCCAACGCTAGCCTTCGGTCATACTCGCTTCCACCACATTTGTCGCAAAGCTCGCGTAGGCACCGCCAATCTGCTTCGCCATCGAATCGGGAAATACATGGAAATTACCCGCTTTTAGCGCGGCTATAATGCCATCTGCCACCAATGTTGGGGGTTCCGCAATTTCCGTCAGCCCGGCCTCATCGCCCATGTCTGTTGCAATGGGTCCGGGGTGGACGCTGAGAACGATAGTGCCTTGATCGGCCAGCAGTTCCCGTAGGGCTTGGGTAATAGAATAGGCCGCCGCCTTAGAGGCTGAGTAGGTGGCAAAGTTAGAGAACGTCTTCATCGATACAACGGAGTTGAGCTGGGCAAAGACGCCGCCACCGTTTGCCTTGAGTACT
>JBARYO010000654.1:0-2891 GCA_049647905.1 Elainellaceae cyanobacterium
GCTCTTGGGCGACAACAGCACCGGCAAAACCTCCCTGCTCGATGCCTTAGCGATCGCCGTCGGGGTGTGGTTGGTCAACCCTCCCGACACCACCCTCGCCAACAGTAAGCGCAACATTCTCACTTCGCACTGCTGCAAAACCCACAGGTTCAAGACGCTGAGCAACTCGCTACCGCTAAAGCGGCCTACCGAGAAGCGGCGGAGCCTTACTCCGACATTTTCGCCAGCAATTCTCAGTTTGGCGAATTAAACGAATTGGCTGTCTGGCTACGATTCCAACCCACCCGCGACTGAAGGTGCGTCAGGACATAACCAAACTGAAAATTGCTGGCTTTTTTGGCCTGATAGCGGCGATCAGACTTCTGGCGAGTGAGGCGATCGCCGCTGTGCAGGGGAGGAATTTGTTTGAACTGAACTGAAGTTGAGGTGCCCGTCTCACCATACGAAAAGGCTCAAAGCGGCTATATGTACTATCGCCCACCCCATTAAGCTTGCCCTAGCTGCAATTGCCCCATCTGTTAGCCACCCTCACCCTCACCCACGCCCTCTTCCGTCAAATGGCGCTTGCAAAAGTGCAGCGACTTCGATACAAGTAGGGCAGAGTCACGATATGTAAACTTTTATAATGCAGCGCCCAACTTAGGGAAGGAAACGCGATGTATATCATTCAAATCGCCTCTGAATGCGCCCCCGTCATCAAAGCCGGTGGCCTTGGCGACGTCGTTTATGGCCTCAGCCGTGATCTGACCACAAAAGGCCATGCGGTCGAGCTAATTTTGCCCAAATATGACTGCATGCGTTACGACCACGTGTGGGGCATGCACGCAGCCTACAACGGCCTAGAGGTGCCCTGGTACGGTAACGCCATTACCTGCACTGTTTACTGCGGCTGGGTCCATGGGCAGCAGTGCTTTTTTATTGAGCCTCACTCGGGCGATCGCTTCTTTGACCGAGGGGTCTACTACGGCTGCGACGACGACCCCATGCGCTTCGCTTTCTTCTCTAAAGCGGCGCTGCAGTTCATGCAGCAGAGTAACAAAAAACCTGACGTCATCCACTGCCACGACTGGCAAACGGGCCTCATCCCTGTGATGCTATTTGAGATGTACCAGTACCACGGCATGGCCTACCAGCGGGTGTGCTACACCATTCACAACTTCAAGCACCAAGGCATGGCGGGTACTGAAGTCCTCTACGCCACCGGGCTCAACCGCCCCGAATACTACATCAGCCCAGATCGCCTCCAAGATAACGTCAACCCCTTCGCCATCAACGTTATGAAGGGGGGCATTGTTTACGCCAACGCCGTCACCACCGTCTCCCCTCAACACGCTTGGGAAGCCCGCTACACCGATATTGGCTCTGGCTTGGGCCACACGCTGTATGTGCATGAGTCCAAGTTCCAAGGGGTACTCAACGGCATTGACTACAACTTCTGGAACCCCGAAGTCGATACCTACATTCCTCAGAACTACGGGCCTGAGAAGATTGAAGCCAAGCTGGCCAATAAAAAAGCGTTGCAGGAGCGGTTACTGCTAGAAGAGGCCGACAAGCCCCTCGTGGCCTTTATTGGCAGGTTAGACCAGCAAAAGGGCGTGCATCTGGTCCACCACGCGATGTACTACGCCTTGGGTCAAGGGGCGCAGTTTGTTCTGCTGGGGTCGGCAACCGGTAAGGAAATCAACAACAAATTCCAGCATGAAAAAGCCTTTCTCAACGACAACCCAAACGTGCATCTAGAGCTGGGCTTTGACGAGGAGCTATCCCACCTGATCTACGCAGGGGCGGACATGATGATCGTGCCCAGCAACTACGAGCCCTGCGGCCTAAC
This sequence comes from Elainellaceae cyanobacterium, assembly GCA_049647905.1. Lineage (GTDB taxonomy): Bacteria > Cyanobacteriota > Cyanobacteriia > CAKZMO01 > CAKZMO01 > JBCCAG01. The sequence goes on from JBARYO010000654.1 coordinate 1,832, forward strand.
CCAGCTCATCAGCCTTAAGTACGGCACGGTGCCCGTGGTGCGGGCCGTGGGTGGCTTGGTGGATACGGTATTTGACCGGGACTACAATACGGCGGTGCCCTCCGAGAAGCGCAATGGCTATGTGTTCCATCAGCAAGACAACCACGCGCTAGAGTCGGCCCTGGGTCGGGCGCTGCAGCTGTGGAACGACCACCCCGACGAGTTTCAGGATCTGGCGATTCAGGGAATGAACCACGACTTCTCGTGGAATCTGCCCGGCGGGGAATATGTGGACATCTACGAGAAAATCCGCCAACCCTGGTAATCGCACAGGTCAGGGCGCATGCCATGCGCCCCCATACCGCTAAAAAGACACATCAGGCGGAATCAGCACCTCGTCAATGATATGAATGACGCCATTGGTGGCCTCAATGTCCGCCTCAATGGCCTCAACGCCATTGGCATAGATGTCACCCCGCCGCCGCCGCAAATTCAAATCGGGGCGGGCGAGGGTGCGCTGCGTCGAAGACCGGCTCCCTAAAACGCTGACAAAATTGTCAGTTGTAATGGGCTCCGCCATGGAAATCACATGGTAAGACAGCAGCTCGGCCAGCTGGCTCCGCAGCTCCGCCGTCAGCTCACCCTGAAACTGAGGGTTAGCCGCCAAAAAGGTCTCAAATGCGCGGTCCGTCGGTGCAAACACCGTAAAGCGACCATAGCCCCGCAGATCCTCAGAAATCCCCAGCTGTAATAGAAGCGCCGTCAGGGTGTTGAGGTCGTACTGCTCAGCGGTGTCAACGATATCCAGCACCGCTTCAGCGACGAGAGCTGGCGCTGGGTTAAAGTCTGCCTGTGATGTCGGTGGCTCAAACGACATTGGCGTTTCTGCGGTTTGACCCTGGGGCACCACTGCAAAAACGGCGCTACTTGCTATGGCGATCGCACCTAATTTCAACCGTTTCATTCCGTTCCTCCTGAAATGATGGGCTATGCCTCACATCTTACTGCGACGGTATAGGATGGGCGCTGGGACGCTTCTCGACGGCTTTTGACCAGGCGAAAGTCGCGGTCGATGTAGATA
>JBARYO010000655.1:0-1509 GCA_049647905.1 Elainellaceae cyanobacterium
GCTGTTGTAACTGGTCCGATTCCGCTGCCCACTGAGAAAGAAGTGTTTACCGTGCTAAGATCACCGCACGTCAACAAAAAGTCTCGGGAGCAGTTTCAGTTACGCACGCACAAACGCTTGATTGAAATATACACGCCTACTCAAAAGACAGTTGATGCACTGTCTAAATTGGAACTTCCGAGCGGTGTAGATATCCAAGTCAAGTTGACGTAGGAGAAGGAGTATAGAAAGATATTCACGTCTAACGTGATTTTCTATTACACTTGTCCGAATTTAAATGAAAAATATTTTGATAGTTGTCATTTGTGACAAAAGATACAAGTAAGCTAAAAGCTATTTTAGTAATTGTCTAATTTAGTATTTAAGTTTTCTTATCTGGGTTCTCGAATCTAAAACAGCTATCACCTAACATCTGAGGTAGTTCTTCGATAGGAACATTTGGAAGATCAATAGATTTTCCCTACTCAACTATTGATTAAATGTCTTAGCCATAAAAATGGTCTGTCCATGAATGGGTTAATAGGTAAGAAAATCGGAATGACTAGCGTATATGACAACCAAGGAAGGAATGTCGCTTGTACGATAGTGGAAACCGGGCCTTGTGTGGTGACACAAGTGAAAACAGCTGATGCTGATGGCTACACTTCCTTACAGTTGGGCTTCGGCGTTCGCAAAGAAAAAAACACACCAAAAGGTCTTTCTGGACACTTTCAGAAAGCATCGACAGGACCTAAACGTATCGTAAGAGAGTTTAGAGACTTCAATGCTATTGAAAAGCAATTGGGCGATACCGTTCGAGTGGATGAAGTGTTCAAAGAAGGCGATATGGTCAGTGCGGTCGGTACAACTAAAGGTAAAGGCTTTCAAGGTGTTGTAAAGCGTCACAACTTTAAAGGGGTGAATGATGCAACTCACGGACAGCACAACCGTCAACGAGCACCTGGTTCTATTGGTGCAGCCTCTTACCCTGCAAAGGTTATGAAAGGGATGCGTATGGCAGGTCGTACTGGTGGTAAGCAAGTAAAGATGCAGAATCTGCAGATTGTAAAAATATTTCCTGATGAGAACTTGTTGGTCATTAAAGGTGCGATTCCTGGACACAAAGGTTCTTACGTAATCGTAGAAAAATAAGTTCGCCATGCAAGTGAATGTATTGAGTATCAAAGGAGAAGATACAGGGCGTTCTGTAGAGTTACCTGATGACATGTTCGGTGTAGAACCGAATGAGCATGTGGTGTATCTCGCAGTTAAAGCTTACTTAGCCAATCAAAGACAAGGTACGCACAAGTCGAAAGAGCGTGGCGAAGTTGCAGGTTCTACGCGTAAGTTGAAACGCCAAAAAGGAACTGGTACAGCGCGTGCTGGTGATATCAAAAGTCCTATATTCAGAGGTGGTGGACGTATTTTTGGTCCTAGACCAAGAAACTACACACAGAAGATGAATAAAAAAGTGAAGCGTTTGGCGCGGCATTCAGTTTTGAGTGAGAAGCTACAAGCAGAGAACTTGGT
>JBARYO010000656.1:0-3383 GCA_049647905.1 Elainellaceae cyanobacterium
TTCCCGGTCTACCGAGCTTTCCGCGCCATCAGCTGATTGCCGATTTCGTCACGTTAGGCTGTCTGTTACGTCTGCGTCTCGGGTGGGTCATTGACCGCCTTTATTATAGCAAATCCCAGTCACAGCAGGGGTTTTGCATATGTTCGCTACGCTCACCGCCTTATATCCCACCCCTAAAGCGGCTGGGTTTTACGGCGACTTCTATAACCCGAGGGGCTAAAGAATACCCATATTGCCGCCACCTTATTGCTGGCTAGGCCAGCACGCCAATTACATAGCCCAGAAGACCAGCGATCGCCCCAAGGATAAATGCAGCCGCCACCGGCCACCAGCGCGGTTTATACCTCGCCGCTTCTGGCGCTAGCGTTTCGCCTGACGGTAAAGCCGCAACTTCAGTCGGGAAGCCCAGATAGTAGTTATCCAGCTCAAACATGATTGAGGCAGACGATATCTCCGAGTTCTCAGGAGATACCAAGACGCGATCGCCCACCATATACCAGCCAGACTCCTGCTCAGATAAGTCTTTGAAAAGGCGCGGGAGGTCGTAAATCGGCTCAGACTGTCCGATGTAGATTTGATGGCGCTCAGTATCTAGGTGGTGCCCGGTGCCCTGAAACAGCGCAATTTGCGCGGGGGCGTAGACGCTAAGCAAGTCTAGAAATTTTGGCCGTAGGGGTGCGGGGATGGACGAGAAGAAACTGACCTCGACAACGGCCCCAGTACAGCGATTTACGTGGAAGCTGTCGCACTCGGCCTGGATCTGCCAGGTGATGGGCCTACCATCTTCTAGATAGTAGGTCTCGCTCTGCTGCAAGTTGACCATCGCGATTTACTCCCTGCTGCCCTATTCAAAATCTACAGCCCCCAGCGGCGACGCTTGCGGGGCTCCGCTTTGATTTTACGCTTTTCCCTATCGAGGCGATCGCTCGCAGTGTTGAGCTTCTGTATGGCTCGATCCTCATCCTGAATTGCACCCCCATCCCGCTTTGGTGGCTTTATTGAGCGTTGGATACTTCCAATCAAGTAGTCCTCGTTGTCAGTGCGCTCCCACTCTTTCTGCTTGTCTTCGGCCATCTCCATATAGCCCTCAGCGCCTTGGATTGGGGCAATGATGGTGGGGTTAATGTCATCGAGCCAGCGGTCAGTCGCATTCTTCTCTGCATCTGGCTTTGTCCGGCGTGGTCGGCCTTTGCTGTGTTCGGGTCTACGCCTCTTGAAAAATGGCATTGCTCAAAGTCCTAGAACGCTGTTGATATCGGCCATAGCAGGGCAGTCAATATTCGGGTCACTAGCCTGCACAGGTGATGGCAACACCCGAAGCGGCAGAGCCGAGTTTACCGAGTTGAGCACGGCTACTAGAGGTGTTGCAGCGGCTAGGTCAAATGAAGGTCCATACTTCCTGACAATCGCCTCGATTACGGTCCTCTCACTGTTTAGATATGTCCTTTGAGCAGCAGCGGTGGCAATCGCTATAACGTCGTTGCTGAGCCGTATCGATCTACTCACGTTGTCGCACTCCGTCACAATCGCATTATTCTCATGGCAGCTTGAGTCTATCACGGTACAACACTAAGTAGGACTATGATAGACTCAATTTCAATTCGTTCTGGAGTGATAGCCTTAGGAGGTAGCGTTGATATGTCAGTGGCCACAGATAAACCCAAAGTCATGGTCTATATGACTGATGACATCAAAGCAGCTCTAGACCAGGTCGCAACCCAGGAACGGCGATCGCTGTCCAGCATGGCTGAATTCCTCTTGTTTGAAGCCCTGCAGGCTAGAGGGTTGTTGACACCTGAGGACACGAAGAGTGGTAAAGGTGAAGAGTAGCCCAGGAGAGTGAGGCAACGCCCATGCAAACGCCAACGCGGCTGATGACCTATGAAGAGTATTTGGAACTGCCCTACCTGGGTCGGCGCACCGAGTTTGTTGACGGGAGGGTCATCGAATTGAATCCACCAGGACCTCTGCACAACGAAATCGCAGAGACCCTATTTATCTGGCTGCGGTCCTACTTCATCACCAATGGCTTACCGTATCGCTGTAAAGACGACCTTCAGATTGAGATTCCACCTGTAATCAATAGAGGCCGTGGTCGCGAGCCGGACCTGGTCGTTTGTACGAAAGATCAATGGGCCGAGATCATGAGCAGCGGCCAACCCTCTTTCAGACTCGGTAATCCACCCTTAATCGCCATTGAGATACTGTCTCCCAGTAACTGGCGTCAGGACATGAAGGAGAAACAGGCCGAGTACGCGAGAGCAGGTGTCCCTGAGTATTGGCGCATTAACCCCTGGGAGAAGTGGGTTGAGGTGCTGCAGCTCAACAAGAACAGCACGTACAAGGTAAAGCGATTCAAAGGCGATACCAACATCGAAAGCGGAGAGTTGCCCCAGCTTGGGCTAGCCGCGAAGCAAATTTTGGAGGTCTAACGCCAAAATGCCAAAGTTTGCCGTTTAAACTTATTTACCTTCAGAACCTCAAAAATTGCCGGGATCGGGTGTTAGGAGACGTGGCGATCGCTATCGCGCATGATAATCTTAGACGAAACGTACTGTGGGCTATCGAGAGCCGGTCACAGTATCGTTCTGAGCAGATTGCTCAATTTTTGCATTCACAGGGCTTGGATTTACCGCTACCGTATCGCGAGCCCTGGTTCAAGATTTCCCCACACACCGAGGAGGTGCCGCTAGTCAAAACCCTTTAAAGCTCGAAACACCGCAACGATTGGTCCCGGAGCGGCGTTTCAAAATTATTCAGCATAACCTCGCCGCTTGGCGCATCGATTGTTCACCGATTGACGCGTTGAGGCTACTGCTGTGAGAATATCATCTCCGTCTGTTGAAATGCAACAGGTTGCGAGAAATTTTGTGTTGCTTTATAACATGGCAGCTTGTGCTGAAACGCTGGCTTCGCTGGGATTTCAGCCTACTGCACGGTTAGACAAGATTTCTTATGAGATGCCGCTAGTTTCACTCAGTTTCCTTATCGATGCGTCAATCGGCTCACCAAGGAGTCGTATTGATGACCTATTCTCACCATCCACTTAGATTTATCCTTCCCAAGCTTTATAAGTTCTCATCACCTTTCCCAGTCGCTGGCGTGCCTCATCGAGAGGTCCAGCTATGACCCTCACCGTCACCGCTCAAGCGCTGCCGCCCATCTTCCAGCAGTTCACCCCAGCTAAGGACAAGCGCCCCTTCCTCAAGAACTGGCAGCAGCGCCTCATCACCGCTGAGCAGGCGCTCCACCAGCTCAACAACCCCCAGGCGATCGCCGACGGCATCGTAGGCATCATCCCCGAAGGCTAAGTTGTCCTCGACTGCGACGGCCCCAACGTCTTTAGCGCCTATCTGTGGAAGCAGCTCGCCAAAGGTGATAAG
>JBARYO010000657.1:0-3995 GCA_049647905.1 Elainellaceae cyanobacterium
CGCTCAAAGCGTTCCAGCAGGCCAATTTAGAATATGGTGAAGTGGTTCAGAAAGGGGGCCGTAACACCCCCAGCCGCACAGATAGACTCGCCAAATTAGCTGAGATCACCCCGTCCCAGCCCAGTGCTCCAGCGATCGCTCCGGACGACGAACTGGCCCAGATCAAAGCCCAGCTTACCGAAGCCAACCAGACCATTGAGCAGCTCAATGGCGTGCAAACACGGACCCAGCAGCAGCTGCGCAAGGCGATAACGACCTTGGCCAAGATGCACCGCAACCCACTATGGCCGCTTGCGTCCAGAATCCTAGCGCTGCGGCGCGGTCGTCGCTAACGCGGTTTCAAATTCAGACGCGCTAAAATCAAGCGATGCGATCTTTCTTCTCAAAACTGTCCTATCCCCTCGACCGCGTTGCCATTCCCGCGATCGCAACGCTTGCCGTAATGTTGATGGCAATATTGCTCTTCGGAAAGCAGCCTGCGCCCGTTGTGCGGGACTTCAGCTGGCAGGATAAAGTGGTCGGGGCGGAAGATCGGGCGTTTTTCCTCAACTTCAGCCGGCCCATGGACCATGACGCGGTTGAGAAAAGCCTGTCCCTGACCGCCGTCATCTCGGATACCGACCAGCAGCGCGTCGATGGCAAGGTTAGCTGGGCGGGGCGGCGGATGGCCTATACGTTGCTAGAGCCCGCCCCCTATGGCTACACCTACGCCCTCACCCTCGACAAAGCATGGGACCGCTTTAGCGACGCGAACGATCCTGAGCGCCTCCTGGTGCCGTTTGAGGGCAGCTTCCGCACCCACGATCGTGCCCTACTCTATATCGGTGCTGGTGGCGATGAAGAGGGCCGACTCGTCCTCTACAATCTCACCCGCAAAGAAAAGCGCATTCTCACCCCAGAAACGCTGGTGGTGATGGACTATGAGCCCTACCCCAATGGCGATCGCGTTCTGTTTTCGGCGGTGGAGCGCTCGTCTCGCGATCAGGGGTTGCTCAACCAGCAGATCTACGTCGCCACCACCGGGATTGAGAGTGCTGCCGCTGCGACAGCAGTGGGGGAAACAGTGGGGGAAGATGACAAAGCCAGCGCGTCTTTCCCCATGGATAGCGCGGTTCAGCTGCTGCTCGGCAGTGACGACTACCAGAACCTCAAATTTGATCTGTCTCCCAGCGGAGAGGTGATTGTCGTTTATCGGGTCAATCGCAACAACCCCAGCGAATTTGGTCTCTGGATCCTACGCATCGATGCCAGCGGCAAACCGACCCTAGCGCCGCTGCCGTCTGAGCCGGGGGGAGATTTTCTCATTACCCCAGATAGTCAAGCGATCGCTTATCTCCAAGGTCAGGGCATGGCACTGCTTTCCCTCAGTGATGACGCTTCGGCAGAGCCCATCGACTTCTTGCCCCAGTATGGCTTAGTTCTTGACTTTGCTCAGGACGGTACTGCCGCCGCCCTAGTTCGCTTTGACGCTGACCCCGCTACGCCAACCCAGTCGTTGTTTCTGGTGACAAACCAGGGCACGGAACGAAAGCTCCTATCGGTCCCTGGATCGATCTTAAATGCGAAGTTTTCACCAACTGGGGATTTTCTCTACGGGATTGTGACGGAACGCCTGCCCGGGGATGTCTATGCTGAGCAGCCCTACCTCGTCGCCGTCAACTTAGAGACGGGCGAGCGTCGAGATCTACTGCTGTTGCCAGCCCAGCCCAGCATCAAGATGAGCCTGGCCCCAGACGGTCTAGGGCTGCTGTTCGACCAGGTGACGACAATATCAAGCTCGAGTCCATCTGGGCTACGCGCTGCTGATGGTAATGTCATTACGGATAGTACGCTGTGGTTTTTCCCAATCCTGACAGATGACGCGGGAAGCCCCCTCCAGGCAGATCCCAACAAGCTTCCCGTAACTGGCTTTTACCCCCAGTGGCTACCATAAGCTAGACACATGGCTAAGCGATGGGGCCTGCGCTGACGTATCAAATAAAACCCTCCCGGCAGATCCTGCCAAGAGGGAATCGATCGCTTACCTGTGTCCAAACCATTGATAACACTATCGTTCCAATTTCGATGACCCCGGTTTGCCTAGATCAAGAGATCTTTGTATTTGTCTCAATTAATACGATAAATGTTTACATGCAAGGCGATCGCGCTGAATTTGCCTAACATTGGCAGCGAGTCAACCAACTAGCGATAGTCTAGACCTGTCGGTAATTGCTAAGGACGTCGTCTGTATGAAGAAAGTTGAAGCCATGATTCGGCCAGAACGCCTCAATGTTGTCAAAGCAGACCTAGTGAAAGCTGGAGTTTTGGGGATGACGGTATCCGAAGTCCGAGGATATGGCCGTCAGAAAGGCCAATCGGGCAACTACCGTGGGGCGTCCTATGCCATTGAGTTTCGCTCTAAGCTTCGCCTTGAGGTCTTTGTGCGCGATGACCAGGTAGACCAAGTGAAGCAGACTATCATTCAAGCGGCTCAAACTGGTGAGATCGGAGACGGCAAGATGTTTATCTCTCCTGTAGACCGGGTCATCCGCGTCCGAACGGGGGAAACCGGTAACGAAGCATTCTAGGACCGGCTAGTGCTATCAGCGGACTCCGGTAAGCCGGTCAAACTTCTGTGGATTCAGCTACGGTTTAGCCCGACGGATTTCAAACTGGCCGCGATCGCCTTCAGTGAGGGACGCCATTCGTGCCATGCTTGGTTCAGCCCGGATCACGTCCTCCCTTGCTATGACCTCTCCCCCTGAAGCCTCCGAAGTTACAGCCCACCCACTATCTCTATCGACAAAGCTGGCCTACGGCGCTGGCGATATGGGGGCTGGTTTGACGGCCAACCTAGTGGTGTTCTCATTCTTGGCCTTTCTCACCAATGTGGCGGGATTGAGCCCGGCCTTGGCAGGGACGGTGCTGCTGGTGGGCAAAATCTGGGATGGCATCAACGATCCCATGGTGGGGTTCCTCAGCGATCGCACCCAGTCCCGGTGGGGGCGACGTCACGTGTGGATGCTGTTCGGCTCAATTCCCTTTGGCATCAGCTTTATGCTCATGTGGATTGTGCCCGGCTTTGAGCAAACGTGGCTCAAGTTTTTGTACTATCTGGTGGTGTCCATGGTGTTTTTTACCACCTACACCGCCGTCAACTTGCCCTACGCGGCCCTAACGCCAGAACTCACACAGGACTACGATGAGCGCACAACTCTGAGCAGCTTTCGTTTAGCCTTTTCCCTAGGTGGTGCCGTCTTGGGGTTGACCCTAGGACTGGTGTTAGATCAGCTGATCGCCAGCCCACAGAAGCAGTTTCAGCTCCTTGGCATCGTCGGTGCGATTATTGCTGTGCTGCCCCTCTACTGGTGTATCTGGGGCACAAGGCAACGCGTCCATGAATCCCCAGCTGCGGAGACCGACGCCGCTGCTAGCGCTCAGGCAACGCCCTTTTGGCAGCAGCTTCCCGTTGTCTTTCGCAATCGTCCCTTCCTCTACGTCATTGGAATTTATCTCACCTCCTGGCTCGCGCTGCAGATCACCGCGTCGATTATTCCGTTTTTCGCCGTCAGCTGGATTGGTCTAGACTCTTACTTCCTGGTGGCGCTAGCCGTTCAGGGCACGGCAATTCCCATGCTGTTTCTCTGCAGCTTAATTAGCCGCCGCATTGGCAAGCGGGGCCTCTATTTTCTAGGCATGGGCAGCTGGATTGTCATTCAGGCCGGACTCGTATTTCTGCAGCCTGACCAAGTCAAGCTGTTGTTCGTTTTAGCGATCGCCGCGAGCTTTGGTGTGGCAACAGCTTACGTTGTGCCCTGGTCCATGCTGCCCGATGTCATTGAGCTAGATGAGCTGCAAACGGGCCAGCGCCGAGAGGGGGTGTTTTACTCCTTCATGACGCTGCTGCAGAAAGTGGGCCTCGCCGTGGGCATTTTTGTGGTGGGGCAGGCTCTGGAGCTAGCGGGTTTCGTGTCGGCAACGCCGGGAGAACCCCTGCCCACCCAACCCGAATCGGG
>JBARYO010000658.1:0-2597 GCA_049647905.1 Elainellaceae cyanobacterium
GTAGGCGCTGCCGTAGGTCATGGCCATTAGGCCCAAGTCTTTCTTGGCGGTGGTTTTACCGGCGGCGGCGAACTTAGCCACGGCGGCCTTGGGGGTGGCCTTAGACTGCTGGCCGCCCGTGTTGGAATAGACCTCCGTATCTAGAACAAGTAGGTTGACGTTGCGATCGCCGCTCAGCACATGGTCCAGCCCCCCAAAGCCGATGTCGTAGGCCCAGCCGTCGCCGCCCACAATCCACACGCTTTTCTTCACTAAGTAGTCGGCTACGGAGACGAACCGCTGTATTTCGGAGACTGGGGCTTCCTCACCTTGCCCCAGTTCACCAAGCATGGCCTTCAGCTGGGCCACCCGCTCCCGCTGCTCGACAATGTCGGCCTCGTCGTGCTGCTGAGCTTCAAGAATCTGCTGGGCCAAGGCGGGCAGCGCCGTCTCCCGAAGCCCCTGGTCTGCCGCCAATCGCTGCAGCAGCTCAGCGGCATACTCCGCCTGCTTATCGATGGAGACCCGAAAGCCCAGCCCAAACTCGGCGTTGTCTTCAAATAGCGAATTTGACCAAGCCGGACCGCGCCCTTCACTATTTTTGCTCCAGGGGGTGGTGGGCAGGTTGCCCCCGTAGATGGAAGAGCAGCCCGTGGCGTTGGCCACCAGCAGGCGATCGCCAAACAGCTGGGTGAGTAGCTTGAGATAGGGGGTTTCGCCGCAGCCTGCGCAGGCCCCAGAAAACTCGAACAGCGGCTGCTGCATCTGCTGCTGGCTGACCTTGTGCAAGTTGAGGCGCTGGCGATCGGGATTGGGGAGATTCAAGAAAAAGTCCCAGTTGGGCTGCTCCTGCTGCCGTAGGTCCACGAGCTGAGGCCGATCCTTGCCGTTATCTGTCTCGCCTTCTTGGTAAACCGGCGTCATGTTGATTGCCTTCAGCCGAGGCACCGACTTGTTCTTCGCCGGGCATACATCCACGCAAATGCCGCATCCCGTACAGTCCTCTGCCGCCACTTGAAGGGTAAATTCCTGCCCCGGCCACTCCCGCGCTGCCTTGTGCTTAAAGGTGGCGGGGGCATCCTTGAGCTGCTCTGGCCCATACGCCTTGCCACGAATCACGCTGTGGGGGCAAACCATAACGCACTTGCCGCACTGGACACAGACATCTGGATCCCACACCGGGATCGCCTGGGCAATATTGCGCTTTTCCCACTGGGCGGTGCCGGTGGGGTAGGTGCCATCACAGGGCAGGGCGCTGACGGGCAGCGCGTCTCCCTGACGCTGCAGCATTGGCCCCAAGACCTGTTGGACAAAGGGCGGCGCAGCCTCAGAAACAGGAGCCTGTAGTGGTGGAATCGAGTCCGCTGCGGCTCCTGCCGGAATTTGGACCTCATAGAGATGCTGCAGCGCTTGGTCCACCGCCTGCAGATTCATCGCTACGATCGCTTCCCCCTTCTTGCCGTAGGTCTTACGGATGGAATTTTTGATGGCGGCGATCGCCTCCGACTGAGGCAAGACTTGGGAAAGGGCAAAAAAGCAGGTCTGCATCACCGTGTTGATACGTCCGCCCATACCGGCTTCTCGGGCTACTTGGTAGGCGTTGATGGCGTGAACGGGGAGCCGCTTCTGGATAATTTGCGCTTGGATGCGATCGGGGAGCTGATGCCAGGTTTCCTCGGGGGCGTAGGGGGAGTTGAGCAGGAACGTGGCGCCCGGCATAGCTGGCCCGAGAATATCCAGGCTGTCTAGCAGCATCCACTGGTGGCAGGCGACGAAACTAGCCCGATCAATCAGATAGGGGGCGCGAATTGGCTCCGGGCCAAACCGTAGGTGAGAGATCGTGACCGAGCCGGATTTTTTCGAGTCGTAGACAAAGTAGCCCTGGGCATAGTTGTCGGTGGCTTCCCCAATAATTTTGATCGCGTTTTTGTTGGCCCCCACAGTGCCGTCAGAGCCCAGGCCATAAAAAACAGCCCGCACCGTCTCCTGAGCCTCAATTGAAAATTCAGGGTCGTAGGTCAGGCTGGTGTGGGTGACATCGTCGTGGATGCCAATGGTGAAGTGGTTCTTGGGCCGGGAGAGGTTGTCTCGAAACCCATCGAGCAGCAGACCATCAAAAACGGCCTTGACCATGGCGGGCGTGAATTCTTTGGACGAAAGCCCGTAGCGACCCCCAACCACAACCGGGAACCCTTTGTCTACAGACACAAACTGCTGCTCAACTAAGGCCATGAGCACATCGAGATATAGCGGCTCTCCCCCGCTGCCTGGCTCCTTGGTGCGATCCAGCACGCTAATCGCCTTGACGGTTTTGGGTAGGGCACCAACAAGCCGCTGCGCGTCAAGGGGGCGATAGAGCCGCACCTTGAGTACCCCTACATTTTCTCCCTGATTATTCAAAGCCTCTACCGTCGCCTGCGCCGTCTCACAGCCAGACCCCATCAGCACCACAACCCGCTCAGCGATGGGGCTACCGTAATACTCGAAGGGGCGATACCGTCGCCCTGTGAGTTGGGCAAAGGTCTCCATCACCCGCTCCATGATCGTGGCGCAGTTCTGGTAGTAAGGGTTGACTGCCTCCCGTGCCTGAAAGAACACGTCTGGGTTCTGAGCAGTAC
>JBARYO010000659.1:0-6987 GCA_049647905.1 Elainellaceae cyanobacterium
CTATACCCCTAGGGCAGGGATCGCTATACCGCACTACTTTCCGGGGGCGATCGCCGCTGGCATGGCCGCCACGGCCTCCTGCCGATGGGTCTTGAGGGTGGCGAGAGGCAATGGCCCCTTGAGGTGCTGCCAAGGCAAGGCCATATCGGTGGCCCAATCGCTGTGGACGTAGAACTCTAGGGGTGGCATTTGGCCGTTGAGATCCTTAAAGCCGCGCCGGTAGCTGCCCAGCGAATCCCCATAATGGCGCACCCGCTCTAATAGATACGAGACGCGGCGATCGCCCCGAGAAATGAGGGCCTGAATCACCGACCATTTGTAGCTCTCAGGCCGAAAGTCGATGCCCAGGGGCCGCAGCTGCTTCTGCAGCGACTTGAGGCGCTTGTCCCCCTGGGGGTTAACGCCGAACCACTGGAACGGCGTGTGGGATTTGGGCACAAAGGTGCTGCAGCCCAGGGTAAGCCGCAGTCCAGGGGCCGCCTGCTTCAGGGTTTTCATTAGGGCCACCGTTTGGGCTAGGTCATCCTCTGTTTCGCCAGGGATGCCCACCATGCCGTAGAGCTTGAGGCTAGAGAGTCCCCCCGCCTTGGCATTGACCGCAGCTTGAACAATATCCTCGGTTGCCAGCTTCTTGTTGACAATCTGCCGCACCTGCTCCGAACCGCTCTCAACGGCGATGGTGATTGACTTGGTCCCGTGCTTGACCAGGGTTTCGGTCAGGGCTTGGGTGACGGTGTTGGTGCGCACCGACGCAATGCTGAGGCGCACATCATCGTACTGAGGCCGATTGAGGTGATCCAGCAGCGCGTCAAATTCGGGATGCTGGGTCACCGAAGCGCCCAAAAGCCCCAGCCGACTGGTCACCTTTAGCCCCTGCTCAATGGCGGGGATCAAGGAGCCCTCTAGGCTCGCGGTTCGAAAGGGCAACGTCAGGTAGCTGGCCAGACAAAACCGGCACAGTTCCGGGCAGCTGCGCACCACTTCTACCATGTAGATATTTTCCCAGGCGGCTTTCTCCGTGACGACGGTTGAGGCCGATAGGCGATTGCTGCGGTAGGTTTGCTTGACGACCTCCGCCGGAACCTCTGGGCTGACGGGGGCGATCGCGGCAAAGGGGCCATCTGGGGCCTTGTAGGCCGCCTCATACAGACTGGGCAGGTAAAGACCGGGTTCTTGGGCTAGGTGCAGCAGCATGTCATGGCGCTGGCCCCCTCGAATCGCCTGATAACGGTCAATAAAGGCATCCAGCAGCAGCTCGCCGTCCCCCAGCAAAATGACGTCAAAAAAGTCGGCAAAGGGTTCGGGGTTGGCCGTCAGCACAGGGCCACCGCCAAAAATAAGGGGGTGGGCTGAGGTGCGCTCGGCGGCGCGGATGGGAATATCCAGCTGCTCTAGCAGGGAAAGAATATTGGCGTAGTCGAGTTCCCAGGAGAGGGAGAAGCCCAGCAGCTCTGGATTTTGCGGCAGCGGCTCATGGGCATCGGTAAACAGGCGGCTAATTGCGAGGTCCGGGCGGGCAGATAGGGTGGCCCACACGACCTGATAGCCGAGACTAGTGATGCCGACGCTGTACTCGTTTGGGAATGCGAAGATGAGCGGCACGGCATCAGAGTGCGGTGTCGCCGGGGTAAATAGCAGCCGTTCAGCGTCGAAGGGAGTCAAAAGAAGAGAATAGACCTGAAACTAATAACCCCTTCAGGCTATCACGGGAGTCTTTTGGGCGTTGTGGGTGCAGGCTTAGTTGGCTCTGACGCGGCGACGGAAGTCTACCCGAGAGTCGAGACCCAGCGATCGCAGACGCAGCGATAGGCTTTCCGCCTCGCCGCGATTGGCTTTTCCGCCAGCATAGATGTAAGAGCCCATGCGCGATCTGGCAAAGCAGGCATCGCGAACTTCACGCCTGACGGCTGTCAAGGTCTCTGTATCGTCTCGGCCTGCAGGAACAACAACGGCATAGGGTCCCTCGTTGATGGCGGGCTGTCCTGCTTCGGCCTCAGATAGCCCAAGCTGACGCAGGGTCTCCCCGCCTGCAACGCCATCGGCCACCAAATTTCGAGAGAGCTGAAATCGGACGACTGCGGCCTCTGTCGCCGGTCCAAAGACGCCATCACTGGTACCAGAATTGAATCCAAGGCTGTTTAGTCGATCTTGTAAAGCCCTCACTTCGCTACTGGTATCGCCTCTTTGCAGCGTACCGGTATTCGCAAAGCCATCAGACGAGACAAATAGGGCACAGGATGCGTTGGCTGAGTTGGTGACCTGCGCCAAATCCCCATCGACGTCAAAATCATTGTCCGCATTTGGAAACGGTATGGGCGTGATATTGGTAGATGGGGGGGTGAAAACGGGTGGACGCGGCGGATTGGATATGGGGCTAGATGTGCCAAACAGCGCGGCTTGCGTCTGAGCGCCGTATATCCCGTCTGCCTCTAAGCCACGCGCGAGCTGAAGCTGGATGACGGCCTGCTCCGTGAGGCCACCATAGAATCCGGTAATAGGACCGTCGTAGAAATTTTGACGCTGCAGCTCTGTCTGCAGACGGGTCACCTCTGCGCCTTCGTCCCCCTGTCGCAACACAACCTGGGCGATCGCGCTGCTGGCTAGCACGGCGACCCCTCCAGCGGCGGCAATTACCACAATCAAACCGCGTCGAATCAGCGTTGTTATGCGCGCCCTGCTCAAGGCGAAGCGAGAGCGATCCAAGCGCTGCGCAAGGCGGGGAAGAGATATCATGGGCTCTAAAACTTAGCTCAGCTAAATTGTCTTCGGTTGTGCCGTTGGCTCAACGGCTAGCGTTGAACCCTAGAACTACCGCTTACTTTATCCCATATTGAGCGGAATATTGACAAACAACTCGTAAAAGTCTACTTGCCCTGCCGCTGACGAACCGCTTCGTACAGCAGGAGGGCCGTTGCTACAGCAACGTTGAGCGATTCTACAGCAGCCACGGCAGGAATACTGACGCGAACGTCGGCCAGCTGCATCGCCCGATCCGACAGGCCAGCCCCCTCATTACCCACTAGCAGCAGCGTTGGCAACGTCAAATCTAGATCCCAATAGGCTTGAGGTGCGGTTGGGCAGGTCGCCACAATCTGCAGCTTGCCCTGGAGTTGCGCGATGTCGTCATACCAGGTAGGCCGCTGCTCTAAGGGCGATCGAAACCACTGGCCAGCAGAGGCTCGAAGCACCTTTGGATGCACAATATCAACGCTGTCCTCGCTCAGCCACAGGCGATCTGCTCCTGCCGCCGCTGCTGTACGAATAATGGTGCCTAGGTTGCCAGGGTCTTGGATAGTTTCAAGGGCTAGGCCCAATGAGGGCAATGCAGCGTCTTCAGTGCCGTCAGGGGCAATCTGCGGGTGGCCTGCTGACGCCACAACCCCGTCAGGATGGGCCGTAGTGGCGATCGCATCCAAAACAGCCTCGCTGACCAGCTCAACCTGCTGAGCCTGCTGGATGGCCTGCTGCCATAGGCTTGGATGGTTATGCTGCCAAGCTTCAGTGTGGCAGACAACCTGTAGGGGCCAGTTGACGCTGCAGGCTTCTTCGATAAGGTGGGTTCCCTCTAGCAGAAAGCAATCCTGCTTGCGGCGTTCCTTAACCCGGTGTAGCTTGCGCAGCTGCTTAACAGTGGGATTTTGTAGGCTAGAGAGCATGAAAACTACGGCTGCGCGTAATCAGCCGACGACTGTCACTAATGTTGTGTAGCACTGTCGCGTTGAAACAGGCGCGTTGAAACGGGCGTAATGCGGAACCCGGGACTTGAACCCGGAAGTCCTTATCGGACACTAGAACCTGAATCTAGCGCGTCTACCAATTCCGCCAGTTCCGCAGGTCGATAATATGCGCTCCTGTAATATGTACAAACAAGGTACGTACTCAAGAGCTGTCGCCTCAGCCATGTTGGCCGAGATCATTCATCATCTCTTATGTTCACCAGTAAGTCAACTCCCCCATACCCCTTGTCGAAATTTGCAGACGCGACGTTGCCCGAAGCCGCGAAGATTCCGGTGAACCATGTAGAATCTTTACAAGTAAAGCTGAGTGGTGCATCCCTCAGGCTTAACCATCGCTCCGCCCCACAATCTTCACCGCGCTAGCCAACACATACCCTTTAACTGCGTTTCAACAATTTTTTTTCAGCTAGGAGGACAAACCCATTACATCCCTGACTCAACCACCGACACAGTCCCCCGTCTTCCAAGACGACCAGCCTATCCTTCAAATCCGAGGGGGGCGTTCTCTCTCGGGGCAAGTTCGCATTAGCGGAGCGAAAAACTCAGCCCTTGTCCTCATGGCGGCGTCATTGCTCTGCCCCAAAGACTGCCAACTTCGGAATGTTCCGGCGCTGCAAGATGTCTCGCGCATGGCGGGTATTTTGCAAGCCGTTGGGGTGAAGCTGACCCATCAAGGCGATCGCCTTGATATCAATGCGGCCCATATTGGACCCACTATGGCCCCCTACGAGTTGGTGAGCCAGCTGCGGGCCAGCTTCTTCATCATCGGGCCAATGCTGGCCCGATTGGGCGTTGCTCGCGTTCCCTTGCCGGGAGGCTGTGCCATTGGCGCTCGCCCAGTGGATTTGCACGTCAAAGGGCTGCGAGCGCTGGGAGCCGATGTCTATATCGATCATGGCGTGGTGCATGCCTGTGTCCCAGGGGTGTCAAAGCGCTTGACCGGGGCGCGCATCTACCTGGATTTCCCCAGCGTTGGGGCGACGGAAACCTTGATGATGGCGGCGACTCTGGCCGACGGGGAGACCATCATCGAAAACGCGGCCCAAGAGCCGGAAGTCATGGATCTGGCAAACTTTTGTCGGGCTATGGGAGCCCGCATTCGCGGTGCTGGAACCAAAACGATTATGATTTCTGGCGTTCCCGATCTGCATTCGGTGGATTACAGCATCATTCCCGATCGCATTGAGGCCGGTACCTTTTTGGTGGCCGGTGCCATTACGCGCTCGGATATCACGATCGGTCCTGTGGTTCCAGAGCATTTGACGGCGGCGATAGCTAAGCTGCGGACCATAGGGGTTGATGTTCGCGCGGAAGGAACCAACCGGCTGCAGGTCATTCCTGCAGATAGGTATCAGGCGACCGACATCGAGACCTTGCCGTTTCCGGGCTTTCCCACCGATATGCAGGCCCAGTTTATGGTGCTGTTAGCTTTGAGTGAAGGCAATTCTGTCGTCACGGAGACCGTTTTCGAGAATCGGCTGCGCCATGTGGCAGAGCTTAACCGCATGGGGGCCGATATCCGCGTTAAGGGCAATATTGCTGTGATTTGCGGCGTCCCGTTGCTGTCAGGGGCTCCGGTCATGGCAACAGACTTGCGGGCGTCGGCAGCGCTGGTGTTGGCAGGTTTAGCTGCAGAGGGCAAAACCCTGATTCAGGGGCTGAATCACTTAGACCGAGGCTACGATGATATCGAAGGAAAGCTGCGCCTGCTCGGTGCTGACATTGTTCGCACCCAGGCCAAAGCTGCTGACGTGGCGTCACCGACGGCATCGTAGCGTTTAGCGCTAGGGAATTGCCTCAAGAACGGCTACGTCAGAGCGACTAGGACGACCGCTGCCGCTGTTGGGTGGAATGCTGACCATGGATGTTCACCATGTAGGGAACGAGGTAGGTTAGCCCTGCCGACAGCCAGCGGCTGCGGTCCATGTCGCCTTTCGCCAAAGCGGATCCGTGGTTGATTGCGAACAGCACTGACCCAACAACTAAGGCTACCTTAACTGCTGTAGGGGCTAGGTCTGGGTCAGTTAGGCTGCGGAGAAATGCGTTCATTGAAGTAGCACAGAGTAAACGAGGCTTCTTATTCTAGGGCATCACTAGGGGGTATTGCTCCGGCGGGGATGAGGCCCATTCCCACATTGAGCCGGGGTAGTTCTTGACTTCAAACCCCAGGTCAGCGAGCACCACAGCCAGCCATGCCGAGCGGACGCCTCCGGTGCAATAGGTAATGATGGTTTTGTCTGCCGTAATTCCCGCCTGTGTCAATTTCGCCATCAGAGCAGATTGGGGCAGCAGATGCCCGGCATCGTCGATTAGAGCCTTGAAGTGGAGGTGCTCAGCCCCAGGCACATGGCCGCCCCGGCGCTCGCCATGGGGCGTTTTCCCCTGATATTCTGCAGCAGAGCGGCTGTCAATAACAACCACATTGTCGTTGTTGAGGGCATCTTGGAGGCGATCGCGGTCAATGGACCAGCGGGGATCGCGCTGCACGTCAAAGGAAGCGGGGGAGGGTTGTGAGACGCGCACATTCTGCGTTGCTAGGGCGTCAGCTAAGGCCGCATGTCCGCCATTCACCATCGCTACTGCCGGGTGGCCCAGGGTGCGCAGCATCCAGACGATGCGGCCATCCTCGCCCCAGGCCAGCGGATCCCCAGCGACAAGCACCGGCACGTCGTTGGCAATGCCCAACGCACCGAGCTTTCGGGCGAGAATCTGGTCGCTCTCCAATAGCTTGCCGCGATGGATAGCATCAGACTGGGTAAAGGCTGGCCAGGACACCGGCACTGCGCTGGTTAGCCGGGAGACGGCGGTGGTGCGGGGATCGAGAACTATCGCGTCCGTCTCCTGGATAATTTGGACCGCATCCTCAGCAGAAACAATCCACTGGTCGGCCCATTGGGCAGTTTCTGCCGCGCTGAGGTGGTGTCTGGAGGTTGGTGGGCGTAGCGATACGCGGAAAGCGGTCAGGCGCTGCGGAATTTCCGCGATCGCAAAGGGACGCGCTAGGGCGATCGCGGCTAGGACTAGGAGCAAGCCAAAGATT
Organism: Elainellaceae cyanobacterium; assembly: GCA_049647905.1. Classification (GTDB taxonomy): domain Bacteria; phylum Cyanobacteriota; class Cyanobacteriia; order CAKZMO01; family CAKZMO01; genus JBCCAG01. The sequence continues at coordinate 6,778 of JBARYO010000659.1, forward strand.
CCGATGGTAACCGTTCGCGTCATTATGAATCCCACAGAAATAGTGCTCAATCTCACCTGCTCTCACGCAGAGCCTGAATGTCGCAACTGCAGAGCGCGTTGAGGTTGCGAGTAATTTTTTCGACGTCCCAATTCCACCACTGAATGGCCAGCAATGCTGCAATAGTGTCTTCGTCAAATCGCTTACGGATTTCCCTTGCCGGATTACCGC
>JBARYO010000660.1:0-6366 GCA_049647905.1 Elainellaceae cyanobacterium
CGGCATATTACCGAGCTGACGCAATCCGCTGAGCAAATCGCCGCTGGAGACTACACCGAAGCCCTTTCGCTGTCGCGGCAGCATCGCGCGGCCCGAAATCCTGTTCCGAGGCAAGTCCCTGCACCAAAGATTACCTCTCTCCGCAACGGTCTCCGTGACGAGATCAGCGTCCTAGCCCAGGCCTTTGAGGTCATGATTGAAAGCATTCAACAGCGGGAGCAGATGATTCGCCAGGGGAAAAAGGTAGAGGATGAGATGCGCCTAGAGCTGAAGGCGGAACGAGATCTGAACGAACTCAAGTCGCGGTTTGTGTCGATGGTATCCCACGAATTCCGCACACCGCTGACCGTGATAAGAACGTCAACCGAGCTGCTGGAGCATTATGGCCATTTGGCCAGTGATGAAAAGAAGCAGGCGTACTTCCAGCGCATTCGAGCCGCGATCGCCAACATGACGCGGCTTTTGGAAGATGTGCTTGTTGCCGGAAAGGCAGAAGCGGGCAAGCTGGCATTCAACCCCAAGATTGCCGATCTCGATCGCTTTTGCCGCGATATCGTCAGTGAAATGCAGCACAGCGTAGGTCTTAACCACGTTATTACTCTCTCCATTAGTGGTGACGTTAGCAGCATCGCATTTGATAGCGACCTACTGCGGCCTGTGCTGTCAAACTTACTCTCCAATGCCATCAAGTACTCCGACGTGGGCCGTACAGTCGACGTTTCCGTCTCGCGAAGCGATACAGCTGTGGTTTTGGATGTTACGGACGAAGGCATCGGTATTCCCAAAGGGGACCAGTCTAAGCTCTTTCATCTGTTTCACCGGGCGCGGAACGTCGATACCATTCGTGGCACAGGGTTGGGGTTGGCGATTGTGCAGCAATGTATCACGCAGCACAAAGGGCGCGTCAGCTTCGTTAGCGAAGAAAACGTCGGCACAACTTTCTCTGTTCGCTTTCCAATTGCGAGCGACGCTACCCCCTATGGATCAATCCTGACGCTAGAGGCTCCAACGATCCCGGACACCAACTCAGACGCTACCCCAAACGTCATCGGCCAGGCCTCCGTAAGCCAAGCTACTCCGAATCAAGCCACCGTGAACCAGACCACTGTGAACCAAGCCACTGTGAACCAAACCGCTATGGGCATAAGCAATCGGATTCAGTTTTGACTTTGCCACAACCGAAACCCCAGCGGGAAACCCACTATAATAAGGGGTCAGTAGAAACTCTCAGTCAGTTTCTACCTGTTGTCGTTTAGCGTCCGCCCGCTCCATTGCCGTGACCCAAACTCCTATTTCAGCCTCAATTCAAACGTCCTCCGCTTCCGCATCGGCTCGTCCTGATTCCCTAGGGCGCTTTGGCCAGTTTGGTGGCAAGTACGTTCCTGAAACGCTGATGCCAGCGCTATCTGAGCTGGAAACCTCCTACCGCAGCGTTTGTAGCGATCGTGGCTTTCAGTCCGAGCTGAGCGAGCTTCTGCGTGACTACGTTGGACGGCCCAGCCCATTGTACTTTGCTGAGCGGCTGACGGCACATTATGCTAAGCCAGACGGCAGCGGTGCCCAGATTTACCTCAAGCGCGAAGACCTCAACCACACTGGTGCCCACAAAATCAACAATGCCCTGGGGCAAGCGCTGCTGGCCAAGCGCATGGGCAAGCAGCGCATTATTGCCGAGACGGGGGCAGGGCAGCATGGCGTGGCAACGGCCACCGTCTGCGCCCGCTTTGGTTTAGAGTGCGTCATTTACATGGGGGTGCATGATATGGAGCGGCAGTCCCTTAACGTATTCCGCATGCGCCTGATGGGGGCAGAAGTCCGACCCGTGTCAGCAGGCACGGGTACCCTCAAAGATGCCACCTCGGAGGCTATCCGCGATTGGGTCACCAATGTGGAGACGACCCACTATATTCTGGGCTCAGTGGCAGGTCCCCACCCCTACCCCATGATGGTGCGCGATTTTCACGCCATCATCGGACAGGAAACGCGATCGCAGTGCGAGGCGAAGTGGGGGGGCTTGCCCGACATTTTGCTGGCCTGCGTCGGCGGCGGCTCTAACGCCATGGGGCTGTTCCACGAGTTTGTGGGTGACCCATCGGTACGCATGATTGGGATCGAAGCTGCCGGTCGCGGTGTGGATACTGACCAGCACGCCGCCACCCTGACTCGAGGCCGGGTGGGTGTGCTCCATGGGGCAATGAGCTATCTGCTGCAGGATGAGGATGGACAGGTGATTGAGGCTCACTCCATCAGCGCGGGGCTGGACTACCCTGGTGTGGGGCCAGAGCACAGCTACCTCATGGCAACCGAGCGAGCCGAGTACTACAGCGTCACGGACCAAGAGGCGATTGACGCGTTTCAGCGCGTATCGCAGCTCGAAGGTATCATTCCTGCGCTAGAGACGGCCCATGCCTTCGCGTACCTTGAGACCCTTTGCCCTGCCCTAGAAGGCAGTCCCCGCATTGTAATGAACTGCTCAGGCCGAGGAGACAAGGACGTGCAGACGGTAGCCAAGTATCTGGATAATCTAACCGAGAAATAGGCCGTATCCGCTTTGGAGGAGGGTTTCTGATTGAACCCAGATGGCCAATCCAAAGGTGACTACTTTGGATTGGCCATCTTCTGTAGAACCATCAGCCGAAGCGCTCTCATTACGGCTGTTCTATGATTTTTCACCCGCAGGATCCGTTAGCCCTCGGGCAAGATCTGCAAGCTGCAGGCCCGGAGGATAGCCCTCTCCCTCCTTAATTTGCTGAATGCTCTTCTCAGCGATGGGCAGCTTGAGCTGCTTTGCCACTGCGCGCACAATATCACCCCGATCAACCACGCCAGCGACGGTACCTGCCGGTGATAGAACCGTGATGAAAGAGGCGCTAGCGGCCTCAAGGTCCAGAATCAGCTGCGGAAGTGGCGTCTTCTCGGTGACGGAACTAATTTCCTCTAATGGCTGAGCAACGTCGCCCAAGGTTGTTGCCTCCCATTGGCTGCGTTCCCGCTGACGTAGCTCCTCCACGGAAATGAGTCCGCGATACCGTCCATCTGACGCTGCGAAGTAAGCCGTTGGGTGACTCTCTTCTAGCACGTACTGGTCGGCAAACTGCCGCAGTGATTCTCGGGCATCAACCACCCGGTAGTCCCGAGTCATTGCGTCCGCCGCCACCAGACGCATGAGCTTCTCTTGGAGGTTGGCCACCTGACTGTAGGCGCGGGAGCTGCGTATACCAAACCAGCCTAGCAGTGCAATCCACAGGAAAGCGAAGCTGGCTTGCTCCAAGTAGAGCATGACCCCGAAGGCGATCGCCAAACCACCCAGCAAAAAGCCCGAACGAGCCGCCCAGCGAACCCCCTGGATGCGGCTACCAGTAAACTTCCACACGGCGGCTTTCAGCACCTGTCCGCCATCCAGCGGGAGTCCTGGAATGAGGTTAAACAGGGCGAGCACTAGGTTGACCCAGGCCAGCCGCTCAATGATGATTCGCACTGGCTCCACCGGCAATAGCTGAGATAGCGAAATCAGCAAAACAAAGAGACACAAACTAACGCTTGGCCCAGCGATCGCCACCTGGAAGGCTTGCCCCGGTGTTTTCGACTCTTCTGCAATGGAGGCCACTCCACCAAACAAAAAGAGCGTAATCGAGTTGACCGATATCCCCTGGGAGCGAGCGACCAGGCTGTGGCCCAACTCATGGAGCAGGACGGAGCTGAACAGCAGCAGCGCCATTACGAATCCGGCTAGCCACTCTAAGCCTTGCCAATTTTGATTCTGCCACGTCAGGCTATAGGACACCGTCACCAGGATCAAGATAAAGAACCAGGACGGGTCGATGAACAGCGGTATGCCGAATACTGACCCAATGCGCCAGCCTTGTCGCATAACTCACGAATCCTTTTGCAATAGAGGGGACAGCACAGCTGAGAAGAAATCGGTGCTCACGCGACGCCACGACGCTTACCCCAGGTGCATAGTCTTATTGTAAGAAGTCTGCTCTAAAAAGTCTGGGGTAACGCCTCCCCACGGCAAGGGGGAATTGCCGTAGGGAAGAGAGATCTTGATGAACTAGAGTAGTCCTGCGTTGGCCAGCCCTAAAATCGCCCCAGCACCCAGAATGTGGCCGAAGCTCGTGGTTGCTAGCAGCTCTTGAATACCAAATCCGGTGAAAATTGCCGGCATCTCCACCGGTAGCTCTGGGCCACTGCCCCGCTTCTGAATGGCGTAGTAGCCAACGGCGATCGCAAACAGATTGCAGGTAATCATAATCAGCGCAACGCTGAAGGACCAGCTAGGGGTGTGGGGTGCTGTTAAAAGCAGCATAATATCTTCTCCTCGGTAGATTTATATAACGTAGCGATCGGTCCTTGGGCTAATGGGGCCATCAAGGCACGATATCCGATTATAAGAATGAGATTGCAGATTATTATGGCTTGTTTGCTAGAGTTAACATCTATCACTGATACTGGACAGGCTCCTGTATGGTAGCGATCGCTAGGTTGAGGGACGTGACCGGCCACTATGCAAGTCAAAATTTGCGGCGTTACTCAGGTGGGCCAAGCCCGAGCCATCGCTCAGATGGGGGCAACGGCCTTGGGGTTTATCTGTGTTCCGGCCTCACCCCGCTATGTCGATGCGGACCACATCAGCGCGATTGCCGCCGCACTTGAAGCTAATGCTAAGACCCGACAGGTAGAGCGCATTGGCGTTTTTGTGGACGCGCCGGTAGACCAGATTCAACAGACCGTCGTTCAGGCTCAGCTGACGGGGGTCCAGCTCCACGGAAGTGAGCCACCCGAGATGGCTCAGGCGCTAAAGCGGGCGATGCCAGATATCAGAATTATCAAAGCCTTTCGCCTGCGATCGCCGACATCGCTTCTGGCCGTGGAGCACTATCGCGCCAATGTCGATGCTCTGCTGCTAGATGCCTTTCATCCCAAGGCCCATGGCGGTACAGGGCAGACCTTAGATTGGACTACCCTAAGGTCATTTCAGCCCAAACTGCCTTGGTTTTTGGCTGGGGGGCTGACCCCAGCCAACATTACTCAAGCCTTAGAGCAGATTCACCCAGACGGCATTGACCTATCAAGCGGTGTAGAGCAGGCTCCGGGTCAAAAAGATTTACAAAAAGTAACCCAGTTATTTCATTCATTGGCGACTATCTGCGCAATCTAGGGCTCCTGCGGGGGGTGTATGGGATGCGCTATGCCAATGTGAAGAAATTTACGTAATCGATTGCTAACATTTGGGCAAAACGGTTAAATTGGATACAGAAATCGATTGCTCCCCAGAAAAGCAACCAAATATAGCACCTGGTGAATTGAACGAATCGTTCTTCAAGGCAGTCACACATCAAATTCATTAGGAGATCAATACAGAGATGACCCTTTCCTACCGTGGCGTTTCTTACCGCAGCGAGTCCCCTACTGTTGAGCAGCTAGAGTCAGACCTCAGCGGACAGTATAGAGGACACCGGATGCAGTTTGGCTATCCTCGCCATATTCCGGCTACCCACCCTGTTGTTGAATTGACCTATCGCGGCGTTTCCTATCGGACAACCGCCACTGGCGCTATTGAGTCGCCCTCAAACTCCGTATCTCGCCCCCTACGGGATCTGTTAACGTTCCGCAACAGAGCAGCCCAGACGCCCCGTAGCACTGTGATCAAAGAGCTGTCATCGGTGCATAATCGCAACCTCTATCAGCTCCTAGAGCGCAGGATTCAGGTTGCGCGCAGCAGCGGAAATCAAAAGCTCGTTGATCAGCTAGAGCAGGAACGCAGTCAGCTGGCATAACTCCCGCTTTCTCGGGCGCAATCAGGACATGCTGCTGCAGCGCGTGCTGGTTGCGCCCTCCCTGCAAATATCCCCGCCGACTTCGACATCGCTCAGCCGGCGGGGATATTTATATTGCATCAAAAATCAACCCCCCGCTTCAGGGTAACTCCCTTCTCGGCATAGTGTTTATGGCAGAACACCTCAGAGTGGATGCTAGCTAAATCGAAGTAAGCGGGCTGATGCTTACATCGCCCCGTGATGATGACATTCGTGTCTTTTGGCTTACGTAACAGCGTCTGAACAATGGGCTCAGCTGGCAGAAGTTCTAGGTCAACGGTAGGATTGAGTTCGTCGAGAATCAAAGTTTTGTACAGCCCTGATGCGATCGCCGCCCGAGCAATTTCCCAACCGCGCTCCGCCTCGACATAATCAAGCTCTTGCTGTTGGCCTCGCCAGACAATGGCATCTCGACCACACCGCTGGTGGTCCACTAGGGCAGGGTAGCTCTGGCGCAGCGCGGCGATGGCGGCATCTTCCGTATAGCCCTGTCCCCCTTTGAGCCACTGCATAATCAAAACGCGGTGGGATTTATCCTGGCTGATGC
>JBARYO010000661.1:0-5257 GCA_049647905.1 Elainellaceae cyanobacterium
TTCCAGCTGTCGGACCTCAGTTTGAACAACGACGAGTCGGTACAAGACATCACGGTGCACGGGGCTATTCCACCGGCTATTCAAATTCCGTTTAAAGCGCCACCCGGTGAAGCCTATCTGCGGGGCAGCACCATGGCCCTCAGCTACAGCTACAGTCGCCAGGTTAACCCCCGTACCTCAGCTGTGGAAGTGAAGCTCAACGATGTGTCCATTGAATCCCGCAAGCTGGATGACTGGCGCGGTGGGCGAAAGTCTTTCACCCTCGATCTACCGCCAACGCTAATTACCCCCGATTCCGTCCTCACCGTCAACTTCATCCTTGATCCGAGGGATTCACAGCTCTGTGGTCCAGAAACGGATGATCAGCTTTGGGGCACGCTGCACAGCGATACCTCGTTCAATCTCAAGCATGACACGGTCTTTGAGCTGCCTGACCTCAAGCTACTGACGGCGGGCTTTCCTTTGGCTGCCCCACAAGACCTCTCCCAGCTGGCGATCGCCCTCCCCCAGTCGCCAAACGCAGTAGAGATCGATACGTTGCTAGCCCTGGCCAAGCGCCTAGGACGGATAACCAGTGCTAATGCGGTTAACCTCCTGGTCACCACGGGCAACCCTTCTGCTGACACCAACCAACGCCACATCGTTGGCATTGGCCTCCGGGATCGTTTCCCGATTCCCCAAGTGTTGCAGGACGATGGACTACAGCTTAAGGGCGGTCTAACGCGCTTTTGGCAGGAGAGTCAGACCCAAAGTGCGCCCAACTACGACGGCGTTCTCAAAGCTGTTGCGCTAGATGACGGGTCTGGCACGGGAGGCGTACGTACTGCAATGGCTTTAACCGCAGAGACAGAAGCGGGGCTGTCGGTCCTGCAAGATCTGCTCAATTTTGACAGTCTCTTTTCACAAATCGCGGGGGATACAGTCCTGGTAAATCGGATTGCGGAAACGCCGCAGCCCTATGATCCAGCGGCCTATACGCTCACCGTGCTAGATCAAGTGCCCCAGCACCAGCGCGTCCAAGATGTTAGCTCGCTGCGAGGTATAACGCTATTTCTCCAGCGCTTCTGGATTCTCATCCCTGCGGGCATCATCATGATGGCGCTGCTGCTCTACGGCATTTCCCAGCTCTTCGTCAATCGCATTAGCCGGTCACAGGAGGCAAGATGACCCCATCGATACAACCCTCAAGCCAGCAGTCGTTACTGACACGCGGTTTGCTTAATCTCCCCAACTGGCTGGATTCGCTGATACCAAAGCGATCGCCATGGCTACTGATGCTGATCACCCTTGTTGTGGTCATCATCTCAGTGCCTCTCATCGTCACACCACTTCAGGTCTGGCAGCAGGGCGTAGTCGCAGTCGGATTTGTTGGGCTGGGCTGGGGCGTGGTTGCCCTAGAGCAGCGGCAGCGGCAGTGGCGGGCCAGTGAGTATCTGCATCTCTTTTTGGTGTGGATCAGCGTTATCACCACATTTCGGTATCTGTTCTATCGCGTTAGCTACACCCTTAACTTCTCTACGGCGCTGAGCGGCATTTTTACAATCCTGCTATTTGTCGCTGAGCTGTACGCCATCGGGACGCTGTTGCTGAGCTACTTTCAAACCATTCGCACTCGCGATCGCCAGCATGTGTCCATTGCCCATGTTCCTGAGCAGGAGCTGCCCTCGGTGGATATCTATATCCCCACTTACAACGAGGATGTGGAGATCGTCCGCAGAACAGCGATCGCGGCACTGGCGGTGGATTATCCTACCTCTAGGCGACAGGTGTTTGTCCTTGACGATGGCCGTAAATATCTCAAGCGACGGACGATGCTGAAGCAGATGTGCGATGAGGTGGGCTGCGCCATGTTGACGCGCCCCGACAACGACCACGCAAAGGCGGGCAACATCAACACGGCTCTGAAGCGCACCCCAGGACATTTGGTGCTGATTTTGGACTGCGACCACATTCCCAGCAAGCAAATTCTGCAGCGTACTGTGGGATTCTTTCTTGGCAACCCAAAGGTGTCTTTAGTCCAGACGCCTCACTGGTTCTACAATCCAGATCCCTTTGAGCGCAACCTGCTGACCCAGGGGCATATTCCGGTAGGAAACGAGCTGTTTTATAAGCTGGTGCAGAAAGGCAATGACTTTTGGAATGCCACGTTCTTCTGTGGGTCAGCTGCGATTATTCGCAAAGATCACCTGCTGGAGGTCGGCGGCATTGCTGTAGAGACCGTGACAGAAGACTGTCACACCTCCCTACGTCTGCACAAGCTGGGTTATGAGACGGTCTACTACGACAAAATTATGGTGGCGGGGCTAGCGCCGGATACCTTCTCATCCTATGTGGGACAGCAGATTCGCTGGGCAAGGGGCATGGCCCAAATTCTGAGGCTAGAAAACCCCTTCCTCAACTGGAAGCTGTCGCTGCCCCAGCGCCTCTGCTATCTGTCGGCGACCTCCCACTTTTTCTATGGCTTTCCGCGCTTGATGTACGCGATCGCCCCAGTGCTGTATCTATTGTGCGGCATCAACCCTGTTCGCGGGTTAGGTGTTGAAACTCTAGCCTACGCGCTGCCCCATATTGTGCTGTCCATGAACGCGAACTACATTGCCCAAAAGGGGGTGCGGTTCTCGTTTTGGAATGAAATCTTCGAATACTCCCTGGCATTTCGAACCGGCATTGTCACCCTAATGGCGCTGATCAACCCCAAGCTAGGGAGCTTCAACGTTACGGATAAGGGCACCTCGGTCACCAAGCGCAGGTTTGACTTGCAGTCGTCGCGGGTTACCGTCATTCTTGTGGCGCTATTGGGATGCTCCCTGCTGACCGTACCCTTTTGGCTGATTTTACGCCCTGGGGCTCAACAGGCGGTCATCATCAATGCGCTATGGTGCATCTTCAACTTGGTTATGGTGTTGGCCGCCCTGCTGGTTGCCCTAGAGCAGCCCCAGATGCGCCGCTCCCACCGACTTCAGCGCCGACTTCGGGTTAGCGTCCATGGTGGCGATCAGCCTCTGCAGGGCCAAACTTTAGATATCAGTGAGAGCGGAGCGCGGCTACAGCTTGAGACTTGGCCTAACCTACCGGATCTAGTCGAGCTGACGATTCAGGGTGACTTTGATGCCACGGTGCAGCTTGAGGCTGAAATTGTGCGGGTGAAACCGGTGGACGGCGATCGCGTCATCGTCGGCGTTGACTTCGTCAACGTAACCCCCGAGCAGCTTGACCGCTTGGTGCTGGTGCTCTATTCCGATGTGGAGGAGTGGTACAGCCAAGATCGCACTGCAACCGATCGCCCCTTCGCGTCTCTGGCATTTATGGCGACAAGCTTTATGCGGGTATTCCGTGATCCAAAGGCCTCGGCTCTTACACCGATCTTCAAGCGCATTCAGGCTCCAGCTTATGTCTATTGGAACGGGCAGTTTTATCCCACAACAGGCGTCGAGATGAACTCACGCTGTATTCGCCTGATGGCGGACCTGAACCAGACGCCAGACCTGATACCGCTTCAGGCCAATCGCTCGTCAGTGGGTCTATTGATAGAGGCTGCATCGGCGGCTACGGATATTGTGCGGCTGGTGGCGCAAACCGCTGGCGTGAGTTCTGCCCAAGAGGACACAACCCTATCGCCCGAACAGACCATCATTGAATTGCGATTCCCGAAGCAGCTTGACTCCCGGCAAGGTCACAAAATCAAGCAGCTTTTGCAAGAGCTGTAGGTGCGGGTCAATCTCTATTTCCCAAGAAAGAGGCATCTTGTTTCTTTTTTGGGGGTACCCGCTGCACGGCGGCGAGTTGGATGCTCAGTCAAAGCAGTAACGTTTTCTACGGAGGGAACGACGCCACTGCCCAACCTAGATTTGGATCAAAACGGCGTGAAGGTGCGAAGCAGCTTGCGCGCCCGCAGTAAAAAAATCAGCTGCTGTAGCTCGGAATTGACTTCTGGCGGGTAGCCCCGCGTTTCTAGCTCAGCCATTAGCTCGACATACTCTGCCGCCGTCAGGGGGGCACCATCAACGGGCGATCGCGCCTCTAAAATGATTTCGGTGCGGACCACTTCTTCGGGGATATCCAGTGGCTCCTCCGCCCAGGTATCTAGCTCCCCGTCAGGTGCATTTACTCTCCCCTCGGTGGGTAGTTCACGCTCTGCTTCAGTGGGCGCATTTTGTAATTCTTGGTTTGGTCTCTCGTCCAGGCGATCTACTGGCAGCGGTAGGGCAAGTGCGGGTAATCCTACGGCGATCGCGAGCAAGGACACAACGCCTGACGCCCATATCAATGGCGATGGTTCTAAAGGCCGTCTTGAGTTGCCCTGCAATGCAACAGCTCTACGTTGCCTATTCATTGTGTTGCTTGCTCATTGCGCTGCTGCAGAATAAACGTCGCGATCGCCAGATCCATAGGGGTTGTAATCTTGAGATTCGTTTCCTCTCCCTCCACAATTTGGACCGGCAGGCCGCAATGCTCGAACAGGGCCGCATCATCTGTAACGCTCCACTGTTGCGCCTTCCCCTGGTCGTGGCACTGCCGCAGCTGTGCGACCTCAAAGCCCTGGGGCGTCTGTGCAGCCCATAGGTGCTGGCGGTCTGGAGTGCTGGCGATTTGACTTGTATTAGGGGTCACCACCTTGATCGTGTCTTTTACCGGAACGGCGGCAACAAAACCGCTGCAGGTTTGCAGCGCTTGGGCACAGCGGGTAAATAACGCTGGCGTAGCCAAACATCTCGCGCCATCGTGAATCAGCACATGGATCGCGTTGTCAGGCAGTACCTTCAATCCATTGTAGACCGACTCTTGCCGCGTCTCACCACCCTGAATTATGCCAAGGGGAGTCCTTAGGGATAGTTGGTCTAACAGTTGCTTGATGTCAGGCCAGTCGTAAGACTGACTAATGATACCAATCCAGCTGATGTCAGGACAGCGGTCGGCAGCCTGGAGAGTCCATGCCATCACAGACTGACCCATCAGCGGCAGCAGCAGCTTGTTGCGATCGCTGCCCATGCGACGACCGCGCCCCGCTGCCGGAATCAATAGGTGCACAAGCTTACTCTCAAGACTCTAGTCGGAACCATGGGGAAGAGATATGGATCAGGGCAGCGATAACATACCCCGAGGCCCTGTTGCTCTGCCATCCTATCGTGAAAAACGTCACGGATTCCTTAGCTTAGGCTCTTTTGATTCCGTATTCGTTCCACTACAATGAAGAGCGGATTCTCCCGGTGAACACCCATGCGCATACTGGCCCTTGTCCCTGGTGGGATTGGCGACC
>JBARYO010000662.1:0-2335 GCA_049647905.1 Elainellaceae cyanobacterium
ATCGTCTCCTGAGGACTCTAAGGCCGCGAACTTATGCTCGAGGTTGAAATCTGCTTGACGATTAGACACAAGATTATGGATGGCTCAAAATTAGCCCTTATGGGGCTACATTATGGCAATAAAAGCGAACATGTATTTCTAAATCTAAATAAATATTGGCTATTATTCATATCTTTTAATTATTTTGGGCTGTTATTTGTTCACTGGTGTCCACTAGCCTTTAAACCAATGTGCCCATCAAAAATGCGATAAGAGCCCTTCGAAATTAGGGGCTCTTATCGCTGGAGTATGCCTGGCAAGTGTACCTAGCGATCGCTCAGCCGGGGGGCCAGGACATCTGACGTCCGCCTAAAATATGCAGGTGCAGGTGATCGACGGTTTGACCGCCATCGACTGAAGTATTGATGACAACACGATAGCCATTGGCTAGCCCAGCCCCTGCCGCAACGCGCTTGGCCGTCAAGAGCAAATGGCCCATGAGGGCGTGATCGTCAGGCGTAGCGTCTGCCAAGCTGCGCAGGGGCTTTTTCGGAATGACAAGGATGTGGGTGGGGGCTTTGGGGGCAATGTCGTTGAAGGCCAGGACCAAATCATCCTCATAGACAATGTCAGCTGGAATCTCGCGGCGGATAATTTTGCCGAAGATCGTATCGCCAGTTTCGCTCATAGGTTGCGGCGCTCATAGAAACATCAGAACTGCTGACATTTTATGCTGCGCTGCGGGCTACGGCGAGTTGAGCTATCCCCTCTAAGGCCAAGGTCATCCCTGACAGCGATCGCAAAAAAACGTGGAGCGCCCGCCCAGCTTGAGGCGCTGAATGACTTCCCCACAGACGCGGCAGTCTTGTCCTTCCCGGCCATAGACCCAGGCCATTTCGCCGTAGTTGCCGTTGACGCCGTGAACATCTCGAAAATCGCTAAAGGTGGTGCCGCCTGCGCCAATGCTATTCGTCAACACGTCGATAATCTGCTGGTGCAGTCGCGTGAATTGCTTATGGGTGAGGCGATCGCAGTGGGTGGTGGGCAGAATCTTGCTGAGAAAAAGAGATTCGTCGGCATAGATATTGCCGATTCCGGCGATCAGCGCTTGGTCGAGCAGAGCATTTTTGATGGGGCGGCGGCGGTGCTGTAGCGATCGCTTGAGGTAGTCCAGCGAGAACGCATCTGATAAAGGTTCAGGGCCTAACCGCTGCAGCCCGGTAATGATTGATTCCGGCGGCATATCCTTGGGAACCCGCCACATTTGCCCAAAGGTGCGCTGATCCACAAACCGCAGCTCTTGGCCCGAGTCGAAGAACAGCCGCACCCGACAGTGGGACGAGACTGGCTTAGTGGGGTCGACCCACAGCAGCTGGCCCGTCATCCGAAGATGAACCCCAAGCCAGCCCGCTGGCTGCCCGTCTTGCGCTAGAGCGGCCAGTAGGTATTTGCCACGCCGCTGCCATTGGGTTAGACAACAGCCGGTCAAACTGGGCGCAAATGCGGCAGGGTCTGGGTGGGCGATGGTTCGGGGCAGCAAAACATCACCGCCGCTGAACGGTTGATTTAATGTGACGCGATTGAGGCCACGACGGACGGTTTCAACTTCGGGGAGTTCAGGCACGATCGCTGTGGTTTAAGGGATGACGGTTTAAGGGATGACTGTCAGCCAAAGCGGCGGTGCTAAATGTCGACCCACTTAGTTTTGACGAAGTGCTGACGCGGCTGGTTTTCAGGATCGTCATGGTGAATTGGATAGATGGTGTCGATGACTAGATTACTAGGAATGGCCGTTGTCACGTAGCGCTGGGCGATCGCGCCTGCTGTCGGCGTCAGAGCTGTCGCTGCGGCAGCGGCTGCTCCCAGTCCTAGCATCTGCTCCAAAGGGCGGCGGGGAATCAAGGCGTGAGCCGCTAGAGAGAGCCCTGTCACCAGGGCCATCGTTACGGAGGCATTGGTGCCGCAGCGCGGATGGATAGCGAGATCCCATTCTCCAGCATTGAGGCGTTTCAACGCGAGCATGCTCGCTCGCCGCAAGGCTTGCAGTGTGATGTCGCCGGTCAAATAAAAGCCTTGGGGTGTAGAGAGCCCACCAAACCGCCCATCGTCTGAGCGGGTCAGGCTATAGCCCCTGTAAGCTGTTGCGGTGAGGGTGAGAGGTGGACGGGCTCCGCTAAGAATCCAGATTGTAGCGTGCTCTAGGGCATGAACTTGCCGAAGTATCAGCAGATCCCGCACGCCTGGAATGAATCCAAATTGGCTCAGCAGCTGAGCGTCACTGCTTAGCGAGGGCGAATGTCCAGGAGAGTTGAGGGGGTAATTTGATGGATGCTGGGGCAAGAGGGAGGTCATGGTG
>JBARYO010000663.1:0-1809 GCA_049647905.1 Elainellaceae cyanobacterium
CCCCAGTCCCTAGTGATCCAAATTAGCAGCGGCAGCAGCAGCACCAAGGCACCCCGCAACAGATTTGTGCTCACTAGCACTGACCGCTTTGACCAACGGTCCACCAACACACCCGCTAAGAAGCCAAAGAGCACAGCGGGAATGGTACATACGATCATCAACGTCGAAACCCAGCCGCTGATGGTTTGAGCTTCAGTTTGAAAGCGGCTAGAAATGATGGCAATCATCAAAACCAGGTAAATTTTATCGGCGATTTGCGAAAAGGCTTGCCCAGCCCAGAGCGCCAAAAAGCTTCTGTTCTTCAAAACGGGCAGAAGTCCGCGCGGTTTGAGCACTGGCTTGGATTCTGGTTGAGATTCTGATTGAGATTCTGGAGACGATGCCGTTACGGAAGGGGTCTCTATCGTCTCTACAACGGATGGCTCGATGTCCGATACGTCTGAGGATGAATCATTGACAGTCGGCGGACGGCTCATAGCGCTCTTTTAAAGGGGCATTGACGTAGTTCGCGGCAAGACTAACACAGCCGAAGCCGAGCAGCGTTCACCTTGCCCACCTGCAAAAAAAGCAAAGATGTAATTCCAGGCGCAGACTGCCCTACCTGTTTAAAGTAACGCTTAATGGGGTTCGTGGGACACTAGAAACAAGACTCAATCAGCGTTGCTGAATGAATTGTCTGATCGAGGTGGTACTGCAGATACTGTCGTAACATCCGCTCTAGGGAAAGCCAAACGGCCTTATCCACCGTTGCACCACTATCACCCAAAAGCTCCGAGGCGATCGCCGCCAGCAGCGCACCATTGGGCTGCAGCAGGTCAGCTTCAGAAAGCTGTTGCAGCAGTAGTAGCTGTAGCGCTGTTAGTCGCGTGTAAATTCGTTTGGGGCGTCGGAACGCGGGTTTAGGTTGGCTGGCGGCTGGCCCATCGGGGCCTGTCCCGCTGGCGTCCCCATCGAGAGTCGACCGGGGCGACGGCTCTTCTGCGTCTAACCGAAACGCACCCCCGATGCTAGGGTCAAATCCAGCCTGCCACTTTGGATCTGAGAGAACAGGGCGGAGCGGCGCTTGAGTTAGACAGCAGGTTTGAACCTGGGGTGCAATTCCCTCTAACGCTAAAAGATGAAAGATGCCGTGGACCAAGAAGGCGGGGGTAGCCTCCGGCGCACAGGCCTCTAACCGCTCCAAATGCTCCCGCAGTAGGGCGAACAGTTCAGTCTGTGGCTGCTGACTCAGCGCCTGGCACAGGGCTAGTTCAGCAAGGTATTGCCCCGCAGTCAGCTTGCCTAAGTTTTGGCTGAGCTTCGGAAACGAACTCAGGCTATCGGCTTGGCTGATTTTATCAAGACTACGGCCTCGACTCAGCAGTAGATCGTTGATGACAAAAATACCGCTGCGGCCCCGCAGCCGAGATTGATGCTTGCGCGCACCGGGTGCAACCGCCCGCACTAGGCCGACCTCCGGCGTCAGGATCGTCAATAGGCGATCGCTTTCCCCAAAGGGAATGCTCTTGAGGGTGATGCCCGTTGCCCTGTAGGTACCGCTCATGGAAGAGTCCTAAATTTAAAGGTTTCACGGGGCAGTTGAACCCAAATCCTCAAGCTGCCGGATTAGCTCGGGACCACGGGATGTACCCAGCCGAGTGGCTCCGGCCCTTACAAGCGCAATAGCCTGCTCGGCAGTCCGAATTCCTCCGGAGGCTTTGATTCCGACCTGATTTTTTGACAGCGCTTTGAGCTGCTGAACCTGTTCAACAGTGGCACCCCCAAACCAGCCCGTACTCGTCTTCAAAAACTGGACACCAGCATTGAGAC
>JBARYO010000664.1:0-1504 GCA_049647905.1 Elainellaceae cyanobacterium
GTAGGCGCAGGGGAATAGCAGCAGACCAGACCAGCCAATAAAGACGAATCGGTCGCGCTTCAGCCAGTCGTCAAGGACGTCAAACCATCCTCGACTGGCTGGCGCCCGTCCCATTGCTACGGTCATAACGTTTATCTCCAAACGTATTTACAACAAGGTTATTAGGTATAAGTTCATCAAGCCCAAACAGTGCAACCACCGCAGTAAGGACCGTTAATACGCCTATTTGGTATGCCCTCACAGGTGATTAACATGCCTTTGCAGATAGTTGCACAGATTATGAGCTGACTTTACGATTATTAATAATCTTATCAGAATCTCCTAAAAATTTCCAGTGCCAGACCCTGAAGAAACAGTACGCGTTACCCCACCCTTAGTCGATTCAGCGCTTGATAGAATACGATGTAGGCCGCGTTAACCACTTAAGGCACAACGATATGTTCATTGTCGATCTCGTACTGCGCAACTCTCCCGTCACCCTGTCGGTGCAGCGGAAGGAAGAAGCTGACGCAAAGGCGCTCTATCAAATCATTTTCGACGCCATGCGCTCCGGTGATTCGCCAACGCTAGAACTCACCTGTGAGCAACAAACGGACAAGACGATTGCGGTGCTGGTTAACGATATCGTTGCTGTGCAGCTCACTCAAAAGTCTGGGACCTCAGCCGCATCGGGGCGTCCACCGGGGTTCTTCGCGCTGGCGGAATAGTAACCTGCAGTAACGGAAACTATCATGGCGCAGCAACCCGCTATTGCGGTCCAGCAGGTCAATTTTGGCTGGACTACTGATACCCCAATCCTCAAAAACTGCTCTCTGGAGGTACCAGAGGGCGAGTTGTGGATGTTGCTGGGCATGAACGGCAGCGGGAAGTCCACCCTGCTTCGGCTGCTGAGTGGTTTGACAGCACCACAGTCGGGACAGGTCAACGTGCAGCAGCCGGTGGGCTACGTGTTTCAAAACCCTGATCATCAGCTGGTGATGCCCACGGTTGGGGCCGATATCGCCTTTGGGCTCGTGGATGAGAAGCTGTCCCTGCCGGAAATTCATCAGCGCGTGGATGAGGCCCTAGCGGCGGTGCGGCTAGAGCATCTGAAGCAGCGCCCTATCTATGCGCTAAGTGGGGGGCAAAAGCAGCGGATTGCCATCGCCGGGGCGATCGCCCGCCATAGTCGAGTAATTTTGTTTGATGAGCCCACGGCGCTGCTGGACCCGGAGAACCAGGCGGACTTGGTGGCCCAGGTGAGAAATCTAGTTAAGGAACGGGGTCTGACGGCGCTGTGGGTAACTCACCGCCTGGACGAGCTGGATTACTGCGATGGGGCGTTTTTGCTGGAGAATGGCCGGGTGGTGGACCAGGGAGATCCGCAGCGGCTGAAGCAGCTGATGAAGGTTTAGGCTACTTTTGCCGCTTGCATCAGCGGCCAATACGCGGTAGGCTCTTGTGCCATAACCTCTAATACACCCATATGCCTATGTAGCAGCTCACCTACCTTATTCGAGCCATT
>JBARYO010000665.1:0-3328 GCA_049647905.1 Elainellaceae cyanobacterium
GTACAACACATGGTCTATCCATCCGGCGCGCTGTCCGGCATTCACGGTTTTGACGGGTCATTGCGGATACGGTTCCCTAATTCATTCACACCATAGGACGCAGATCAGCCTAGCAACAGGCCAGGCCGATCGCACTCAAGCCAATGTTTGAGTCACGACTACATTCGGTTGCATACTGCTGTATACAGCCGATATGACATACCAATGTATACAGAGCGGCATGGGCAAACCGTGTTTTGAACTACCGTTTGAGCGAACTATGAGAAAAAGATGAGAGAACCGTAACCTACCGTCCCTTAGCCCAATCGGCTATATTACGTGAGGTAAGTTGCGTTCAGAGGCTATGGGCCTGGTGGATTCACCAACCTCACAACCGCTACACGAGCTAATTTACCTCAACTTGCGATCATCAATTTTGGTTGGGGATATTGGCCCGAGCGATCGCCTGATTGAGAGCCGACTGGCGGAGCGGATGCAGGTGAGCCGCACGCCAATCCGGGAAGCAATTCGACGGCTGCAGCAGGAGGGATTGCTAACTACAGATCCGGCCAACGGCATCACCCCCGTCGAGATTTTCCTGGGTGATGCCATTCACCTCTACGACTGCCGCATTGCCCTGGAAGCCCTCGCCGTTGAGGGGGCCTGCCGTCATGCAACGCCTGAGCAGATTGAGACATTACGCCGCATTTTGGACGATGCCGATGCGGTGCTGCAGCAAACTCATTACGCCGGTTCAACAATGACTACTGGCGATTCCGCGCTGCGCCAGCGAGACCTAAACTATGCCTTCCATCGCCTGATTGCGGAAAGTTCTCAAAACCCGTGGCTCGTATCGCTGCTCGATCAGCTCGCCAACCAGGTGAAGCTGTTGCGCCTGCAGATTTTGCAGACCCCCGTCGACGTTGGGACGATTCAATCGGAGCATTGGCTAATTGTGGAAGCGATCGCCCAGCGCGATGCCGTCGCTGCCGCAGAGCACATCCGACACCATTTGGAAATCAGCAAGACACGGATTTCTAAAGCGTTGGGGCGACAGGCTCAGCAGGAGCAGGCCGCTAACCGGACCTCAGATGTGGTCGGCACTGTGTGTCCTCGCTGTGGATCTCAGCAGTTGAGGAAAAACGGTCGGCGTAAAACCAGACAGAACTATCTCTGTAAAGCCTGCGGACGGCAGTTTTTAGGTGAATGATCAGCTGCCGCGATAGGTGCTGTAAGACCAAGGAGACACCAGCAGCGGTACGTGGTAATGGGCAGCGGTGTCTGCAATGCTAAATCGGATGGGGACCAAATTGAGAAACGGCGGGTCCGGCAGCTTGGGATCGAGAGTGGCAAAGTAGTCCCCCACCCAAAACCGCAGCTCGTATTCTCCAATGGCTATAGTACCTTCTGCTAAAAGCGGGGAGGACGTGCGACCGTCGGCATTTGTTGTGCTGCTGGTGATTTTGTGGGCACTGCCGTCGGGCGCTATCTGCCAGAGTTCTATCGTCAACCCCGAGGCTGGACAGCCGTTGGCGGTGTCGAGTACGTGGGTGGTGAGTTTTCCGGTGGGGGATATAGCCATGGTGGGATGGAGGGTGGCAGGGGCACAGCATGCTGTGCCTGTACGGGTGGAAAATTGGCAGGGGTACAGCATGCTGTACCTGTACGGATTGCCCGCATCAGGAAATCAGATCAATGCATCGGGCCTAGAAGAATCGTTTCAGAGATTGCGTCCATGATAGTCGTGCCATCTTCCTGGGCAAGTTCCCTGTACCACTGCTCCGTTTTAGCCATGTTCTCACCATGGGTCACCCCCGCTCGCTTACGGGCTTTGAGAATAATCTGCGCCACCCGCTCCAAACGGTCATCCTGGTAGCGCTTGAGCGCATCCGCCACGCCGAGGTTGTTGGTGAGCAAGCTGCTGGCTAGCATCCAGGCATCTTCCATGGCCTGACACCCCCCCTGTCCCAAATCCGGCGCGGTACTGTGGGCCGCATCTCCAATCAGCGCCACTCGGCCTTTGGCTAAGGTTTGCAGCGGTTCGATATCGTGAATTTCTACCCGGTTGGTTTTCTCAGGCTCCAGCCGCTCAATCAAGGCTTGCACCGGCTTGGCCCAGCCCGCAAAATGCTGGGAAAGCTCCTGACGGATGTTGGCCGGATTCTTCTCCGTACCCTTGGACAGCGGGACATCAAAAAAGAAGTAAAAGCGATCGCCCCCCACTGGCATCAGCGAGGCACGCTGACCGTTCCCCACGTAAATATCCCAGCTGTTGCGGGGTGCTAGGTCTTTGCTGGCGGGCACTAGGCCATTCCAGTTGACGTAGCCGACGTACTGCCTTTCTGTCCCATGTCCCAGTACATGACTCCGGATCACCGAATGGGTGCCATCTGCCCCCACGACCAGGTCGGCGGTGACGCGATCGCCATCTTCAAAAATTGCGGTAGCGGCGGCTTCGGTTTGCTCTACAGCAACGCAGCGCTTGTTGAGTTGGACCCGCTCAGCGCCAAAGGCGTCCAGCAACATCTGCTGCAGGTCGGTGCGGGCTACGGGGTAGGGCGACTGACCCACGCGCTGGACGATGGGCTCTAGGCTAAAGCCCGTGAGCAGATTGCCATCCTTATCGTAGTAGGCCATATGTTCCATAGGCCCGCCAATCTTAGCAATCTGTTCACCTAATCCCAAACGGTTCAGCACCTTGACGCCGTTGGACCAGAGGGAAATTCCAGCTCCCGCTGGCCGCAAGGCGCTGACGCGATCGTAAATTTTGACGGTGTAGCCTGCCTGCTCCATGGCTAGAGCTGTGGTAAGGCCACCCATTCCAGCCCCAATGATGACAATGCTTAAGTTTTCCATAAAGACAAATAAATTCTGTTCAGACCTGCTTGAGGATGTCGCTCAGGCAAACCGATGCCGAGAATTGTACAACGCCAGCCGACGCTAAATTGAATCGTGCGAACTTAGCGGCTGTAGATTTGAGTAATTCCAGCTTGAGCGGATCAGAACTAAGCGGTCTCAAAAGAGCGAAAGCTGCTCGGTTTCTTGTCGGTGCCAGGGTAGCGGAGGGACGGGGGCCGCCGCAGACACCAGAGCTTGGTGAAATGCTGCTACTACAGCTGGAGAACGGGCCTCCTCCGGGCAGTGGACGAATAGGTAAACATCTATTCCCTGGGTGAGCCAAGCGCTGATTTGCGTTGCCCACTGTGTGATGTAAGCCTGATTGCGCTGCAGATCAGGATGGCTGATGTAGCGAATGATGGTGAACGGCGCTGTGACGACGGGCTGTAACGGCAGGCGAGGTTTCCGGCGCTGAGAATGCTCTTGGGGGTCATCTGACCCAGCATAGATG
>JBARYO010000666.1:0-1866 GCA_049647905.1 Elainellaceae cyanobacterium
ATGCATGACATAAGAAAGGCTCTGCTGCAGCACGGGTATGATATCCGACCTTTTGGATTCACATCCGAATGCCTCAATTCTCATCTAAGCACACCCATAGTACGTATTTCTTGATGTATTAAAGGACACATATGACTCAAAAAAATTCAGCAAAGACCCTCAAAATTATTCCTTTGGGAGGCTTGCATGAAATCGGAAAGAATACCTGCGTATTCGAAATCAACGACGAAATTATTCTTCTAGACGCTGGTCTGGCATTTCCCACAGATGGTATGCATGGCGTCAATATCGTGCTACCAGACGTATCTTACCTCCGAGAGAATCGCCACAAAATCAAGGGGATGATCGTTACCCATGGTCACGAGGACCACATTGGCGGCATTGCGTTTCATCTCAAGCAGTTTGATATCCCCGTCATCTACGGGCCGCGCTTGGCGATGGCCCTGCTAGAAGGAAAGCTACAGGAAGCAGGCGTTGCGGATCGAACTGAACTGAGAACCGTGCGGCCTCGGGATATGGTTCGCCTCGGCAGTTCGTTCATCGTCGAGTACATTCGCAACACTCACTCCATCGCCGACAGCTTTACAGTTGCGATTCACACCCCCATCGGCGTCGTTATCCATACTGGTGACTTTAAGGTAGACCACACGCCAGTAGACGGGGAGTATTTTGACTTTCAAAAATTAGCGGAGTACGGCGAGAAAGGCGTGCTTTGCTTACTGAGTGACTCGACAAATTCAGAAGTGCCGGGATCGACCCCTTCTGAGCGGTCAGTTTATCCGAATCTGGACCGGGTTTTTGGCCAGGCAGACGGTCGGTTGCTAGTGACAACGTTCTCGTCGTCGGTTCACCGCGTCAACATGATTTTGGAGCTAGCCAGAAAGCACGGTCGCACGGTCGCAGTGGTGGGGCGGTCTATGCTGAACGTCATTGCCCACGCCAGAGAACTGGGCTACATCAAGTGCGAGGATAAGCTATTTGTGCCGCTGAAGCAGGCAAGGTCGCTACCGGAAAAAGAGATTCTGATCCTGACGACAGGCTCTCAAGGGGAGCCGATGGCGGCGCTGACTCGAATCGCTCGTAAGGAGCATCGGCAGCTCAAGATCCAGGATGGCGATACGGTGGTCTTTTCTGCCAACCCCATCCCTGGTAACACCATTGCGGTGGTCAATACCATTGACCAGCTGATGATGCAGGGGGCCAAGGTGATTTATGGTCGTCATGAAGGTCTACATGTTTCCGGCCATGGCGCTCAGGAAGACCAAAAGCTGATGCTGGCAATGACGCGGCCTAAGTTCTTCGTTCCCTTCCACGGGGAGCACCGAATGCTGATCAAGCACTCCAAGACTGCCCAGAGCATGGGTATTCCTGCTGAGAACATGGTGATTATCGACAATGGTGACGTGGTCGAACTGACAGAGGACTCGATTCGCGTCGGGGACAAGGTTACCTCGGGCATTGAGCTGATGGATGCCGCCCGTAACGGTGTTGTCCAGGCGCAAACGCTGCGCGATCGCCAACATTTAGCAGAAGAAGGCCTAATCACCATTGCTGCCACCGTTGATAATGGTCGCCTGATTACCCAGCCTGAGATACATCTGCGGGGAGTAGTCACTTCCGTTTCCAAAGAGCGTTTAACTAAGCTGGCTACCCAGACTATTGAATCTAGTCTGTCTCGGGGCGATCGCTCCGACAACGGTCGCGACAATTGGGCAAAGCTGCAATCTAATCTAGAATTTGAGCTACGGCGCGCCTTTAGGCGAGAGCTACGCAGCAATCCGTTTTTGGTTTTGCTGCTCCAGTCTGTAGCAACGGCTAAGCAACCTGTTGCTGCCTCCTAAGCCTTAGGCAACGATAGATAACCCC
>JBARYO010000667.1:0-7747 GCA_049647905.1 Elainellaceae cyanobacterium
CTGCGGGAAACCATCTACCTGCTGCACCAGCGGCGCTATGTGGAGCAGGCCTTTTGGACTGGCCCCATTGCCATCGGCCCCAACGGCGTCCAGATTACCCGCAACGAAGGGCAGGTGCTGTTTTACCTCATGCGGCGGCGATCCCTTGACGTCCCGGATTGATCATAGGCCGGGAGGGCGATCGCCCTCTCGGCCCAGCGAAACTGCCGAAAAAGCGACTGGAGGCTAGGGGCCGTACCATGGGCTTCTGTGTCATTTGCTTCATCTGAATTTGGTCTCAGATCCGCCATTCGGTACGATGGCCTTAACCAACGCCCACTGTCCAGCTTGAGGACGGGGCGTCTCAGCACCCATAGAGCCCCGACCGTGATTCAGACCATGATTCAACGCTATTCCCATTGGCTCCGGCCCTCCACCTGGTGGCTGGCCCTGCGCCGACTCGTCTCTACCCCCCTACGGGTTGGCGTTGTGGCGATCGCCGTCTGTCTCAGCATTGTGCTGTCGGCGGTGATGGCCCTGTCCCAGTCCCGGCCTGTACAAATTTCAGTGTTAATCCAGGCCCTAGAAACCGCCCAATGGCAATCCGTCGTTGAGTCCTTCGAGGCAGAAAACCCCGACATCGACCTCAACATGATTGAAGGGCCAAACGCCACAAACCTGATAGAAGACCTATACACCTCGTCATTTCTTTTGGGCGACTCCCCCTATGACCTGGTGTATATGGACATCGTCTGGGTGCCCAAGTTTGCGGCGGCGGGCTGGCTCATGGGCCTATCGGACCGGATTTCCGATGCCGAGCTAGGGGAATTTTTAGACGGCGACGTCAACGGCGGGCGCTATGAAGGCGATCTGTACCGCATTCCCGTCCGCTCCGACGGCGGCATGCTCTACTACCGTAGCGACCTGCTAGAGCAAATTGGGGCCGCGCCACCGGAAACGGTGGAAGAGCTGATGCAAATTTCCCAGTCGCTGCAAGACTCAGACGCGGCCCAGTGGGGATACTTGTGGCAGGGTCGCCAATACGAGGGTCTGTCCGCCATGTTTGTAGAAATGCTGGAAGGCTTTGGCGGCTTTTGGGTCGACCCAGACACCCGCGAGGTGGGGCTAGACAAACCGGAGGCGATCGCGGCGGTGCAGGCGCTGCGCACCACCATTGAAACCGGGGTTTCCCCCAATGGCGTCACCAACTACCAAGAAGAGGAAGCCCGGCGTCTGTTTCAGAGCGGCGGCTCGGTCTTTATGCGCAACTGGCCCTACGCCTGGGCCTTGGTCAACGGCGACGATTCTCCCATCGCTGGAAAGGTGGGCATCAAGCCCATGGTGCATCAGGCCGGGCAGAACAGCGGCGCTTGCCAAGGGGGCTGGGGGTTTGGCATTTCCAAGAGTACGCCCCACCCTGACGAAGCCTGGCGGGTGGTGGACTACTTCGCCAGCGCCAAGGCCCAGAAGCAGTTCATTCTGGAGAACGCCTACGTCCCCAGCCGCAGAGCGCTGTTCAATGACCCGGAAATTGTGGCCAAATTTAGCCACTACCCTGACCTCTTAGGGGTAATCGAAAGCGCCGTGCTGCGGCCCCCGATTGCTCAGTATGCTCAGGCGTCTGACATCTTGCAGCGCTTCCTCAGCGCCGCCTTCACCAAGCAAATGACCCCAGAACAAGCGATGACGGCAGCGGCGAGGGAAACCCGCCGACTGCTGCAGTCCTAGTATTACGGACCTATCTGCCATGGCCTCCAACATTCGAACCCAAGAGCAGCGTACGGGCTGGCTACTGCTCCTCCCCGCAGTGCTGCTGCTGCTGCTGGTGTTTGCCTATCCCATTGGTCGAGCGTTTTGGCTCAGCCTGTTTACCGAAAACCTAGGGACAAACCTGCAGCCCGTCTTTTCCGGCTTCAGCAACTATGGCCGCATGGCCGTTGATAGCCGCTTCTGGCAGAGCATCTGGAACACCAGCCTATTTACGGCGATCGCCCTCGTCCTGGAGCTAACCATCGGCATGGCGATCGCGCTGCTGCTGAACCAGTCCTTCAAAGGGAGAGGCTTGGTGCGCACCATAGCCATCTTGCCTTGGGCGCTGCCCACCGCCCTCATCGCCCTCACCTGGGCCTGGATCTTCAACGACCAGTTTGGCGTCTGGAATGACATTCTGCTGCGGCTGGGCCTGATTCAAAACCCCGTCAACTGGCTCGGGGACCCTACCCTAGCGCTGCTGGCCACCATCGCCGCCGACGTCTGGAAAACCACCCCCTTTGTCAGCATTTTGCTGCTGGCCGGGCTGCAGGCTATCCCCGAAGATCTATACGAGGCCCACTCTATCGATGGCGCGTCCCCCTGGCAGAGCTTTCGCCGCATTACCCTACCTCTGCTGCTGCCCCAAATCTTGATTGCGCTGCTGTTTCGCTTTGCCCAGTCCTTCGGCATCTTTGACCTGATTCAGGTGATGACGGGGGGGGGACCAGCCGGCTCAACCGAAATGGTGTCGCTCTATATTTACGCCACGATAATGCGCTATCTCGACTTTGGCTACGGCGCAGCCCTGGTGGTGGTAACGTTCTTGATTTTGATTACTGCGGTGGCGATCGCGGCTCTGGTCATCAATCGCCTGCAGAAAAATTCGGCCTAATCCCGAACATCCCGCCCCATCCCGAATGGCCATTCGCCCCCGCCAATCCCGAACATCCCGCCCCATCCCCATCCCCATCCCGTACGGGCACAGCATGCTGTGCCCCTCCCAACGCCCACAACCCCGCCTATATTTCCCCATGGCCTCTTCCTCCCCTTCCAAACCCAGCAGCCAAAATCCCATCTCGATGCGGACCATTTTGCTGGCGATCGCCGTTATCCTGCTGGTGGCATTCAGCCTAGGGCCAATGCTGTGGCAGGTGCTCACCTCCATCAAGGTCAACGAAGACATCTCGGCGGTGCCCAACGTCTACGTTCCCACGCGCTACACCCTCCAGCATTACCTAGAGCTGTTTCAGCGCCGCCCCTTCCTGCGCTACATGGTCAACAGCGCCTTTGTGGCGATCGTTTCGACGGCGCTGTGCCTGCTGCTAGGGGCACCCGCCGCCTACGTTTTGGCGCGGCTGCGGGTACCGGGGGAGCGCATTGTGATGGCGGTGGTGCTGGTGGTGTCGCTCTTTCCCTATATCCTGCTGTTCTTGGGTCTTCTGGAAATCATCCGGGTGCTGGGGCTGGGCAACAACTACCTGGCGCTGATTATTCCCTACACTGCCATCAACCTGCCGCTGACGATTTTGGTCATGCGCAGCTTTTTCCAGCAGCTGCCCAAAGACTTGGAAGATTCTGCCAAGGTGGATGGCTACGGCATGGTGCCGATGTTGCTCAAAATTGTCCTGCCCATGACCCTCCCGGCCCTAGTCACCACAGGGATTTTGACCTTCATTTTTGCCTGGAATGAGTTCATCTTTGCCCTGACGTTCATCACCAAAGAGCAGATGAAAACCGTCCCCGTGGCGGCATCGCAGCTGGGGGGTGCCAGCGTCTTTGAGATTCCCTACGGCCCCCTCGCCGCTGCAACGGTGCTGGGCACCCTGCCCCTCGTGCTGCTGGTGCTCTTCTTCCAGCGCAAGATTATTCAAGGGCTGACCTCTGGCGCGGTTAAGGGCTGACTTAATTTCCTGTTTTCAACCGGTTCACGATGGGTTACGCTGGCGCTTTAACCCATCCTACGGCTATTACCCCTACGAAATGCTGTCTCACTACAACCCACTATGGCTACCCTGACAATCGATCACCTGCACAAGTCATTCGGCCCCAAAAATGTCCCCGTCAAGGATTTGAGCTTGGCCGTGGCGGAGGGCGAATTTCTGACGCTACTTGGCCCCTCGGGGTGCGGTAAGTCTACAATTTTGCGGCTGATTGCGGGGTTGGAGCAGCCCACTAAAGGCGAGATTCGCATTGGGGATAAGCGAGTGAATGGGGTGGCTCCGGGCGATCGCAACATTGCCATGGTGTTTCAAAGCTACGCCCTCTACCCCCACATGACGGTAGAAGAAAACATTGCCTCTGGCCTAAAGCTGCGGAATATTCCTGCTGGGACAATCCAAGATCGCGTTTTGGATGTGAGTAAGCTGCTGGGCATCGACCACCTGCTGGATCGGAAGCCCAGCAAGCTATCCGGCGGTCAGCGGCAGCGGGTCGCGTTGGGGCGGGCCTTAGTGCGCGAACCAGATGTGTTTCTGCTGGATGAACCCCTGAGCAACCTGGATGCCCTACTGCGGGAGCAGGTGCGTGCCGAGATGAAGCAGCTCTTTGCCAGCCGACAAACCCCGGTCGTCTACGTCACCCATGACCAGACCGAGGCCATGACCCTCTCCTCTCGGGTGGCGGTGCTGTACAACGGGGACCTGCAGCAGCTCGACCCACCCGATCGCATCTACACTTACCCCGCCAATCGCTTTGTCGCCAGCTTCATCGGCAGCCCCCAAATGAACCTGCTGACCCTGTCTTGCCAAGGCAAAACGGCGCAGCTCGGACAGATTGCCATTCCGCTGCCGGACAATGTGGCAATTTCGCGGGAGGTGGTGCTGGGCATCCGCCCAGAGCAAATTGGCATTGCGCAGCCAGATAGCGCTTTGACGGTAGACGGCACCGTATTTTTGGTGGAAAATCTGGGAATGGGTAACCTGATTAGCGTACGACCCGACGGCGTAGATGACGATGGGGTCACCCTCCGCGCTCTGCTCCCTGCCGAGGCGAGTTGGGAGGGCGATCGCGTCACCCTGGCGCTACCGGCTGGTAGTCTACATTGGTTCCATCCAGAGACAGGGGAGCGGTTTCCTGATGGTAAAGAATAATCCTTTGGTCTAGGGGCCAATCTAGTGGCCGTGCCCAAGCCCGGCCCAAGCCCAGTTAGGCATAATTGAAATTGGAATGCTATAGGAGTGAACCCCAATGACACTCTCTGCTCTGCCCCTAACCGTGCCGCCCCTCGAAAATGGCGATCGCCTCACCCGCCGCGAATTTGAGCAGCGCTACGCCGCCATGCCCCATGTCAAAAAAGCTGACCTGATCGAAGGATGCGTCTACATGGCCTCGCCGCTGCACGCTAACGCCCACGCCGAACCTCATGCTCAAGTAATCACCTGGCTTGGGGTCTACGTGGCCTCGACACCGGGGGTGCAAATCCTGGATAACCCCACCGTCCGTCTCGACAGCGACAACGAGGTCCAGCCCGACGCCCTCCTCCGCGTCAAAGAAAACGGTCAATCCACCATCAGCGACGATGATTATGTGGAGGGTGCACCGGAGCTAATCGTAGAAATTGCCGCCAGCAGCGCCTCTATCGACTTGCACCAAAAGCGTGACGTCTATCGCCGTAACCAAGTCCAAGAGTATCTCGTCTGGCGCGTATACGATAGAGAACTGGACTGGTTTCAGCTGCAGGATGACAGGTATATCTCACTGCAGCCAAATGACGCGGGCGTGCTCTGCTCAGCGGTGTATCCGGGGCTGTGGCTAGCTCCTACGGCGCTACTCTCAGGCGATCTGGCCAAGGTGTTGGCTACGCTGCAGCAAGGGGTATCGGCGCAGCGGCCCAGGAGGTAGGACTCGTTACCGCTGTTGCTGCTTCCAATCGTCCGTCAGCATCCCGGAGTATCCCCAATTTTCGTCCTCAATTTCTTGGATGACGATGTGAATGTGCTCCGGCTTCTTGCCCAAGACGCGCACCAGTGAACTGGTGATGTCTTCAACTAGCTCAGCTTTCTGTTCTCTAGTTGCGCCTTGGGTAATCTGAATATTGACATAGGGCATGAAAGAATGGTCCTTCTACGACTTGCCAATCTTCCACAGCAAGAACTGCTGCGTTGGCTCCACGCTGACGTTCTCTATGCCATCTTGAGCAAACACAAAGTCCTTATTCTGCCATAGCGGAATGTAAGGCACATCCTCCGCCAAAATATCCTGCAGCGCCACAAAGTACTCTCCACGAACCTCAGGATCCGTCTCCGCCCGCTGTTTCTCAATCAGATCGTTGGCGCGATCGCTGTAGTAGAAAGAGCGGTTGGCCCCCTCTTCACAGCCCGTTTCCGGTGAGCCGGTCTTGCATTCCATAAAGGGCTGGATAAAGGTGTCGGCGTCGTAGAAGTCGGGGTACCAGTTGAGCAGGAAGGTGGGGTATATGCCCTTATCGAGATTGGGCCAGGCGGTGGCGGACTCCACGTCGTTCACCTGCACATCTATCAGACCGGGCAGCTGCTGCTCGAAGGAGGCTTCTAGGGTTGTGGCCACCAGGTTGCGGTCGGTAGAGGATGAGGGATACCACAACTCCAGCTCTAGAGGATTGTCCTCGCTGTAGCCCGCTTCTTCCAACAGCTCGCGCGCCTGCTCGGTACTGCCGTCACCGTACTCTTCTTTGAACACAGGCTTATAGATATCAAAGCTGGTGGGAATGAGGCTATATAGGGGCTCTGACTGCCCTTTAAATACCCGCTCATTGATCAAAGGCCGGTCAATCAGGGCCGCGATCGCCTGCCGCACCTTGACGTCATCCAGCGGGGCCTGGTTTTGGTTCAGCATCATGTAGTTGATTACCGTCGTGCCCGCCTCAACCACCTGCCAGCCGCCATCAGAAGCTTCTTCCTCTAAAGAGGCAATTTGATCGGGGTCTAGGGTTTGGTAGGCAATATCAATATCTTGGGTGCGGAAGGCGTTGTAGAGGTTGGCGGGGCTGGTAAACAGCTGGATATCGAAGCCGCCGTTGTCGGGGGCATCCCCCCAGTAATCCTCGAATACGTCTAGGCGTACGGTGTCGGGGGACAGCTCTGAGAGCTGGTAGGGGCCGGTGCCGATGAAGCTATCGGGCTGGAAGGTGCCCTCCTCAATGGTGTAGCTGTCCATGGGGACAGGCGTCGTGCCCCAAAAGGTGAGCAGGGCGGTGAAGGCGGCAAAAGGAGAGTTGAGGGTGATGGTCAGCTCGTTGTCTCCGGTAGCTTCTACCGACTCAATCTTCTCTGAAAGGAGAAAGGAGGGGCGACCGCCGTTTTCCATGAACCGCTGGATGGAGAAGGCCATCACTTCGGCATTAAAGGGACTGCCGTCGTGGAAGGTGACCCCTTCTCGCAGAGGAATGGTGTAGGTGAGGCCATCCTCGCTGATGGTGGGGAGCTCTGTGGCCAGCTGGGGCACTAGCTCCGTACCGCCAGTTTCGTAGGTGTAGAGGCGATCGCCCATGTTGTAGAGCAGAATGCCGGGGAAAATCTCGTAGGAATCGGCGGGGTCGAGGGTGCGAACCTTCTGAGTGGTGCCCATGGTGATCCGACCGCCGCCGGTGGCTGCAGCGCCATCCGACGAGGAAGCATCGTCAGCTGTGCCATCCGTGGCCGTATCGTTTGGCCCCGCGCAACCAATGATGAGCGCTGCGCACAGGCTGAACAGCCCCGCAAAACGAACTAGCGATCGCCACTGCCGCTGCGAAAACCCAAAGTTAGTCATAAATCTGCTCAGAACCTGTGTCAGAATCTCGATCGGGTCCATCGTACTCCTAGTCCCAGGGGGCTAGACCTAGGTGCTAATCGGACTGACCAAATAAATATTCAACACATCATACAGCGTTTCTCACGCTGATGGACATGAGGGGAGGCGGTGCGCCGCGCCACCGGCCTCAAAATCCATAAGTTCACAGTGCGTTGGTGACAGTTGTGACTTACGCTACAAATGGTTGCAAGGTCAGAAAATCCAGACTAGGGCCTGCCTATCAACTTTGCTGACACAGCATGGGCAC